>NZ_JBSIBZ010000065.1:0-59622 GCF_058245575.1 Streptomyces sp. UF-297
CCCCACCCGGCGACCCCACCCGCGGCATCCCCGGACCGCATGAGACACCCCCACCCGGCGACCCCACCCGCGGCATCTCCGCCGCACCGTCGGCGTCCTGGCAGGACCGGGCGCGTACGGCGGGGTGGCTGGTGCTGCGGCAGTGGGCCGGGCTGCTGTATTTCGTCCCGGCCATCCATCTGTCCGGGCTGGCGTTGGCGCTGCTGGACTCGGCGTTCGGCAGGGCGGAGCGCGTCGGCCCGCTGTCCCTCGGCGAGCCGAGCTGGTGGCACGGTCTGCTGGTGCCGCTGCCGCTCCTCGCGCTGTACGGGCTGACGGTGGCGTTCGGCGCGGCGGCGGCGGCCGCGGCCCGCCGGCTGCTGGGCCGCTCAGCCGCCGAGCGGCTGGCCGAGCTGGAGGACCGTACGGAACGTCTGCTGGAGCACAACCGGCTGGCGCAGGAGCTGCACGACTCCATCGGGCACGCGCTGACCGTCTCGGTGGTCCAGGCGGGCGCGGCGCGGGCCGCGGGCAGCGCGGAGTTCACCGACCGGGCGCTGGCCGCGATCGAGGAGACCGGCCGCCAGGCCCTGGAGGACCTGGAGCGCGCGCTGCGGCTGCTGCGCCAGGACGCGCCCCGCAGTGCCCAGCGCCCGGCACTGGCCGACGCCGAACGGCTGCTGGAGTCCGCGCGGGCCGCGGGCTCGCCGGTCCGCTCCCGGATCACCGGCGAACTCGCCGCCCTCCCCGGTCCAGTGTCGCGGGAGGGCTACCGCATGGTCCAGGAGGCCCTGACCAATGTGCTGCGGCACGCGGGCCCGGTGCCGGTGTCGGTGCGTATCGCGGCCGCCGAGGACGTACTGGAGCTGGAGGTGCGCAATCCGCTGCCGCCGGGGCCGCGGCCTTCCCCGGGCGGCGGGCGCGGGCTGCGGGGACTGCGTGAGCGCGCCGCGCTGCTGGGCGGCACCGCCGAGTGCGGACCGTACGAGGGCGAGTGGCGGGTGAGCGCCAGCCTGCCGCTGCGCCCCCGGTCCGCCGCCTGGCCGCCCCGCTGATGCGCCCGCTGCCTGTCCCTCCAAGACCCAGGCCCTAAGGTGATCACGTGCCGATATCCGTGCTGGTGGTGGACGATGAGCAGCTCGTGCGGGCGGGGCTGCGCGCGATCCTGGAGGCCCAGGGGGATATCGAGGTGGTCGGGGAGGCGGCGGACGGCGCCGCGGTCCTGCCGCTGGTGCGTCAGCTGCGGCCCGATGTGGTCGCCATGGACGTACGGATGCCGCTGATGGACGGGATCGAGGCGACCCGCGCGGTGCTGCGCGCCGTGCCCCAGCCGCCGAAGATCCTGGTGATCACCACCTTCGAGCAGGACGACTACGTCTATCAGGCGCTGCGGGCGGGGGCGGACGGGTTTCTGCTCAAGCGCTCGCGCCCCGCGGAGATCGTGCACGCGGTGCGGCTGATCGCCGAGGGCAGCTCGCTGCTGTTCCCCGCGGCGGTACGGGCCCTGGCCGCCGGGCACGGCACCGCGCGGGCCCGCGCGGACTTCGAGCGGGCGGCGCTGACCGAGCGGGAGCGGCAGGTGCTGCGCCTGGTGGCGCGCGGGCTGAGCAACGCGCAGATCGCCGCCGAGCTGCTGGTGGGGACGGAAACGGTCAAGACGCACGTCAGCTCGGTGCTGGCGAAACTGGGCGCGCGGGACCGTACCCAAGCGGTGATCGCGGCGTATGAGTCCGGATTCGTGGCACCCGGCTGAGGCGTGGGGCGGGGCGGGTCTCGCCGCACACCGGCCGACCGGTTACGATCCGGCACACAAGCAAAGCGAGGGAGACGGACGTTGGGGCGGCTCACCGGCGGGGATCCCTCCCTGCTGCGACGGATCAACTCCGCGGTGGTACTGCACGCGCTGCGTGCCGCCGACTCTCCCACGCTCACCGACCTGGTGAAGGTCACGGGCCTGTCCCGGCCCACGGTCGAGGGCGTCGTCGAGGGGCTGATCGAGTCCGGCCTGGTCGTGGAGGCCGCGGCCGAGGACAGCGCGACCCGGCGGCAGGGGCGCCCGGCCCGGCGCTTCCGGTTCCGCAAGGAGGCCGGGCATCTGCTGGGCATCGAGATCGGGCCGCACCGGGTGGCGGCGCTGCTCTCGGACCTCAGCGGCCGGGTGGTGGGCTCCGCGCAGCGCGCGGTGGCCGAGACGGCGTCGGCGGACGTGCGGCTGGAGAAGGTACGGACGGCGGTGGCGGAGCTGCTGCGGCGTACGGGCGTATCGCGCGGTTCGCTGCGCGCGGTCGGCGTGGGCAGTCCGGGCATCGTGGAGGCGGACGGCACGGTACGGCTGGGCACGGCGCTGCCGGGCTGGACGGGGCTGCCGCTCGGCGAGCGGCTGCGGCGCTCCTTCCGCTGCCCGGTGCTGGTGGAGAACGACGCGAACACCGCGGCGGTGGCCGAGCACTGGAAGGGCGCGGCGACCGAGACCGACGATGTGGTGATGGTGCTGGCGGGGCTGAGCCCGGGCGCCGGGTCGCTGATCGGCGGCCGGCTGCACCGCGGCTTCGGCGGGGCGGCGGGCGAGATCGGCGCGCTGCACCTGCTGGGGCGCGAGGCCCGGCCGGAGAAGCTGCTGTCCACCACCGGGGAGCCGCTGCACCCGCTGGACGAGGCGCAGGTGGCGCGGGTGTTCGCGCTGGCCCGCGAGGGAGACGTACGGGCCAGGGCCGCGGTGGACCGGTTCATCCAGCGGCTGGTGCACGATGTCGCGGCGCTGGTGCTGGCGCTGGACCCGGAGCTGGTGGTGGTCGGCGGCTGGGCCGCGGGACTGGACGGGGTGCTGGAGCCGCTGCGCGCCGAGCTGGCCCGTTACTGTCTGCGGCCGCCGCAGGTGACGCTGTCGCTGCTGGGTGAGGCGGCGGTGGCCACCGGCGCGCTGCGGCTCGCGCTGGACCATGTCGAGGAGGAGCTGTTCGCGGTCGAGGGGACCGTGACGGCCCGGCACTGAGGGCCTGGCTTCCGCGTCACGTATCGCCGGGCGGCCCTGGTTGTCCAGGGCCGCCCGGCGTCCGTGGCGTCAGCCGGCGAGGACGCTGACCGGGTCGCTCTCGCCGAAGGTGAGGCGGCAGGTGTCGGCGCGGTAGGTGGAGAGGGCCACGGCTGCCGTGCGGCCGCCCGCGAAGTAGCGGGTGGTGACGACCAGGACGGGCGCTCCGGGCAGCCGGTCCAGCTGTTTGGCGTCCTCCGCCCGCGCCGAGCCCAGCTCCACGGCCCGGTCCTGGCCTTCCAGTTCGAGGCGCTGCAGCTCGCGCAGCACGGCGCGGGCGCGGGCCGGCGCACCGGCCGCCGCTATGTCGGGAAGGCCCGGTACGGAGGCGGAGGGGACGTACAGCAGCTCGGCCGCGACCGGCTGGGTGTGGGTGACCCGGCTGCGATGGACGATGTGCACCACGTCGCCGGGCGCCGCCTCCAGCAGGCGTGCGACCGCGATGGGCACGGTCTCGGCGGCGGTGGCGTCCACCGCCTGCCAGGCGTCCCCCGGCGCTCCGGGCCAGGTGTGGCTGGCCGGGTCCACCGCGACGCCGACGCGCGGCGGGGCGACGGTGGTGCCCACGCCGCGGCGGCGCTGCAGCCTGCCCTCCAGCTCCAGCTGTTCCAGTGCCTGCCGGAGCGTGGCGCGGGCGACGCCGAAACGGGCGGCCAGGTCCCGCTCGTTGGGCAGGACCTCCCCGACCGCGAACTCCGAGTCAAGGGCATCGCTGAGCACGGTCTTGAGATGCCAGTACTTCGGCTCCGGCACCGATTCGAGCTGCGTGGTCCCCACCCTGTCCTCCGAAATGGCCATGTCGCCGACGGGGCTGATCCCCCGCCGGACGCGAGCTCGGATATGAGCGTTTCTTTATTAAAGGTTGTTGCAGTATGCCTGCGACGATATGGCGGCCCCCACCCTTGGTCAAGACCAATTGGGGAACCGTTTGCCTTCGGGCACCCGGCGCCGGGCGGCCGCGCACAGGGGGCCGGACACCGAGGTGATCTTGTGTGCGCGGGCCACGGCGGGCCCGGCCAGGGGACGCGGGAGCCACCGACCGCTCCCGCGACCCCTCCGGGTCCTGCCGCGCCCCGCCTTCCGCTAACACCACCGGCCCCGCGGGCGCCGCGCGGCACCGGCCCGCGCGGCGCGCGGGCAGGCCGGAGCCAGGCGTGAACGGGCCGCGGGGCGTGGGGAGTTCAGTTCCGGGGCAGCGAGGAGCACAGCCGCTCGATCTCTTCCTCGGTGTTGTAGTAGTGCACCGACGCCCGCACCCAGGGCTGCGGCTGGCCCGGGCGGGCCGAGGCCACCGACACGTTCACCCGCCGGTCGGCCAGCTGCCGCTTGATGTCCTGACTGTCGTGCCCGGCGATCGTGAACATGACGATCCCGCACTGCCGCGCCCCCGTGTCGTGGACCTCGGCCCCGGGGACGGCGCGCAGCGCCCGCCGCAGCGTCCCGGCCAGGTGTGCCACCCGTTCCTCGATCGCCTCCAGGCCGACGCCCAGGGCGTAGTCGGCCGCCACCCCGAGACCGGCCTTTCCCGCGTAGTTGGTCTCCCAGGTCTCGAAGCGGCGTGCGTCGTCGCGGATTTCGTAGGTGTGCTGCGAGGTGAGGGTGGCGGCGTGCAGGTCCAGGAAGGGCGGCTCCAGCTGCTCAAGGACCCGGCGCGAGCAGTACAGGAAGCCGGTGCCGCGCGGTCCGCGCAGGAATTTGCGGCCGGTCGCACTGAGCAGGTCGCAGCCTATCTCCCCTACGTCCAGAGGGAGTTGGCCGATGGACTGGCAGGCGTCCAGGAGGTAGACCACGCCTGCCTCACGGGCGGCCTTGCCGATTTCGGCGGCCGGGTTGACCAGCCCGTTGTTGGTGGGGACGTGGTTGACGGCGATCAGTTTGACGCGCTCGTCGAGCATGTCGCGCAGCGCGTCGACGTCCAGCTGCCCGGTGCTGTCGTCGGGGACGACGTCGATGCTCACCCCGCGGTGCCGGGCCGTCTGCAGGAAGGCGATGACGTTGCTGGCGTACTCGCTGGAGGTGGTCAGGATGCGGTCCCCGGGCCCCAGCGGCAGCGCGTAGAAGGCCATGTCCCAGGCGCGGGTGGCGTTCTCCACCACGGCGATCTCGTCGCGGTGCGCGCCCACCAGCCGGGCCAGCGCGTCGTAGGTGTGCTCCAGCCGTTCGTGCCGCTCGGCCGCCGCCTCGTATCCGCCGATGCGCTCCTCCAGGCGCAGGTGCTCCACGACCGTGTCGGTCACCTGGCGCGGCGGCAGCGCGGCGCCGGCGTTGTTGAAGTGTGCCCTGCGGTCACAGCCCGCGGTGTCGCGGCGTACCCGGTCGACGTCGATCCCCATGGCTTCGCTCCCCACAGCTCACCCTTTCCCGATCTCCCGCCCCCGTCGTTCATGTCGCCGCGCCCGAACACCCGGCTGTCCCCCACGCCGTGAACGAACCCCGCGCCGTGCGGCCACGCCCCGCGGCGCGGACCGCACCCCGCCGCCCGCGCCGTACCCTGCCGCCCCCGCGTCTGGTGCGCGCTAGTGCCCCGGCTGGAGCCCGGTGAGCTTGTCGGGGTTGCGCAGCACGTACACCGTCTGCACCTTGCCATCGGCGATGTCGAGCTGGAAGACCGCGTCCAGCACGCCGCCCACCGTCCCCACCACTGCCCAGCCGCCGTTGAGCTCCATGAAGGAGAACTCCATGCCGGGCGGTGTGCTGTGGGCCACGCCGATGAGGAAGCGGCCGACCTTGTCGGCGGACTCGATGACCCGCAGCGGCGCCTTGGACTTGCCGCCGCTGTCGCCGACCAGCCGTACGTCGTCGGCCAGCATCTTGAGCAGGCCGTCCAGGTCCTCGCCGACGGCCGCGGCCAGGAAGCGCTCGGTCAGATCGCGCTGGCGGGCCGGGTCGACCTCGAAGCGGGGCCGGCGCTCCTCGACGTGGCGGCGGGCCCGCCCCGCCAGTTGGCGCACGGCGGGCTCGCCGCGCTCCAGGATCGAGGCGATCTCGGCGTACGGGTAGCCGAAGGCCTCGCGCAGTACGAAGACCGCGCGCTCCAGCGGCGAGAGGGACTCCATGACGACCAGGACGGCCAGCGTCACCGACTCGGTCAGGGCGGCACGCTCGGCGGTGTCGGGGACGCGGTCGCCGAAGCGGGTGACCACCGGCTCGGGGAGCCACGGCCCCACGTAGGACTCGCGGCGCGACTGGAGGTGCCGCAGGCGGTCGATGGCGAGCCGGGTGGTGACGCGGACGAGAAAGGCGCGCGGTTCGCGCACCGTGTCCCGGTCGGCGGCCGACCAGCGCAGCCAGGCCTCCTGGACCACGTCCTCGGCGTCGGCCATGCGGCCGAGCATGCGGTAGGCAACGCCCAGCAGGATGGAGCGGTGCTCCTCGAAGAGGTCGGTGGCGGAGTCGGTCGGCACTCCTCTATCCCAGCTGGCACCGCGCCCCTTGTCCAGCGCGGATGGCAAGAATCCGCGGCGCCGGGGCGTGGCGTGCGGCACAGTCGCGGCCCGGGCGGGCCGTGTACGGGCGGCCCGGCGCCGTCGCCGGGTGCCGCTCAGTTTGGCGAAAAGCCGTCAAGCGGCGGCTACCACTGAGTAGTTATTGCTGACATCGTGTCTACAACCGGCCCCGCCGGGCTCCCTACCGTCTCCGGCATCCCCCGAGGAGCATCCATGGCCACACCGGTCTCCTTCGCCACCGTCACCCCCGCGGACCTGCCCTCCTTCTCCCTCGCCTACGAGCGCAAGGGCGCGGGCGAGCCGGTGGTGCTGCTGCACGGCATCGGCCACCACCTGAAGGCCTGGGACCCGGTTTCGGACATCCTGGCCGCCTCCCACGAGGTGATAGCCCTGGACCTGCCGGGCTTCGGCGCCTCGCCCGCCCTGCCCGAAGGGGTCGGCCACGACCTGGGCACGGTCAGCCGGCTGCTGGCCGCCGCCTTCGAGGAGCTGGGCCTGGACCACCCGCACGTGGTGGGCAATTCGCTGGGCGGCCTGCTCGCCCTGCGGCTGGGGCGCGACAAGCTCGTACGGTCGGTGACGGCGCTCTCCCCCGCCGGGTTCTGGACGGAGGGCGAGCGCCGCTACGGCTACGCGGTGCTCCAGGGCCTGCGGGTCGGCGCGAAGGTCCTGCCCGCCCCCGTGGTCACGGTGCTGTCCCGCTCGGTGGCCGGCCGGACCGCGCTGACCGGCGCCATCTACGCCCACCCCGGCCGCCGTTCACCCGCCGCGGTCGTCGCCGAGACCGAGGCGATGCGCGGCGCCACCGGCTTCGCGCCCACCCTGGCCGCCGGCCGCGGCCTGCGCTTCACCGACGACGTCCCCGACGTCCCGGTCACCATCGCCTGGGGCACCCGCGACCGCGTCCTCCTGCGCCGCCAGGGCATCCGCGCCAAGCACACCGTCCCCGGCGCCCGCCTCATCCGCCTCCCCGGCTGCGGCCACGTCCCGATGAACGACGATCCGGCGCTGGTGGCCCGGGTCATTCTGGACACGGTGCGGTGAGGGGCGGGGCGCGCTGAAACATCCTGGTGCGGCGGCCGGGCCGGAGCGTACGGCCTGGGTCGCGAAGAGGCGCGACGGCAGCGGGCGTTGGGTTCGCCGCGGAGTGCGGGGGCCGCACCACGCTCCGGGTCATCGCGTCGCTGCGGAGTGCTCGGGTCGGCAGCGCGGGCCGGAACGCCCTGATGTGACGCGCCGGCCGGCTCCGGGGCCGTACGGCTGGGTCGCGGAGCGCCGAGGTGGCATCGGTGCGATCAGGTGTCGTGGGGCGCCGAGGTGTCGCGGGGCGGGGCGGTGGCCGGTGGACGGCCGTGCGAGCGGTCGGTCTTGGCGGGGCGGCGGCGCAAGGCTCCGGTGCCCAGGGCCACGCCCGCGGCGACCAGGGCGCTGCCTGCCGCCTGGGCCGTGCCGTAGGTGCCCGTACCCGCGAGGGGGGCGGTGAGGGCGGCGAAGACGGGGATCAGGCCGGCGAAAAGGGTGGCGCGTTCGGCCCCGATGCGCTGCACGGCCGCGTACCAGCACACGAAGCCGACGACGGTGACCACGGCGGCCTGCCACAGCAGCGCGCCCGCCTCCACCGCGGTCGGCATCCGCAGCCAGTGGGAGCCGTCGGCGAGCACGCCGATCAGGGCCGACTCGGCGGCGGCCAGCGCGCAGCCCGCCGCCGAGAGGAGTCTGGGGCCGAGCGGGGCGAGGACGGGCACGGCGAGGATCGCGAAGCCCGCCTCGCCGCACATCGCCGCGACGGAGAACAGGATGCCGGCCAGGTCGGTGCGCCCCCAGCCCTGTACGGCGGCCGCCCCGGCGGCCACCACCAGCGCCCCGCAGACCACCGTCCGGGTGGGCCGGCGGCCGTCCAGCGCGGGCACGATCACCGCGACCAGGACCGGCGTACAGCCCACGAACACCCCCGGTACGGCGGGCTCCGCGGTGCGCTCGGCGGCCAGGACGGCCAGGTTGAAGCCGACCATGCCGACGGCGGCGGACAGCGCGAGGCGCCCCCACTGGCGCGGGGTCAGGGCGCGCAGCGGCGCCGTGCCGCGCCGGCCGAGCAGGGGCAGCAGGAGGAGGGCGGCCAGCCCGTAGCGCAGCGTCTGCCCGCCCGCGTACGGATAGTCGCCCAGCAGGCTGTTGACGGTGAAGGAGCCGCCCACGCAGAAGAAGGCGGCGGCGGCGAACAGGGCGCCGCTTCGATGGGTCCGATGCATGAGACGGACGTTATGGATCACCGCGGTCCGGCTTAAGGTCCAATCCCATGACGGAATCGGGGACCACTTCGGGCGGCGCGGGCGAGCGGGTCGGCGGGGACTGGAGCGCGGCGTGGGAGCTGCTGCTGCCGACCGCTTCGGCGGCGCCGCGCCAACGCGGCCGGGTGCTCCAGCGGGCGCTGCGCGACGCGGTGCGCTCGGGGCGGCTGGCGCCCGGGACCCGGCTGCCCGCCAGCCGCGAGCTCGCCGCGGACCTGGGGGTCTCACGGGGCCTGATCACCGACGCGTACGAGCAGTTGACGGCCGAGGGGTACCTGAGCAGCAGCCGGGGCGCGGGGACCTGGGTGAGCGGGACGGTACGCGCCGCACGGCCGTCCGGCGCCGCGCCCGATACCCAACCACCCACCCCCGCCTACGACTTCACGCCGGGCACCCCCGACCTCTCGCTCTTCCCGCGCGCCGCCTGGTCGGCCGCGCACCGGCGGGCGCTGGCCCGGCTGCCGCACCGGGGCCTGGGCTACCCCGACCCGCGCGGGATCCTGGAACTGCGCACCGCCGTGGCGGAGTTGCTCTCCCGGCGCCGGGGCGTACTGGCCGACCCCGAGCGGGTGGTGGTGTGCTCGGGGGTGGCACAGGCGTTGACGCTGATCGGCTTCGCGCTGAGCGGCAGCGGGGTGCGGTCGGTGGCCGTCGAGGACCCCGGCAGCCCGGAGCACGCGGCGCTGTTCGCGGCCACCGGCGTGCGGGCCGTCCCCGTGCCGATGGACGGCGACGGGCTGGACGTGGCGGCCCTGGCCGCGAGCGGCGCGCGGGCCGCGGTGCTCACCCCCTCGCACCACTTCCCTTCCGGGATCGCCTACAGCGCCGCGCGCCGGTCCGCGCTGCTGGAGTGGGCCCGTACGGCGGACGGGCTGATCGTCGAGGACGACTACGACGGCGACTTCCGGTACGACAGGGCGCCGGTGGGCGCTTTGCAAGGGCTGGACCCGGACCGGGTGGCGTACGCGGGGTCGGTCAGCAAGTCCCTGGCGCCCGGGCTGCGGCTGGGGTGGATGGTGCTGCCCCGGTCGCTGGCCGCGGACGTGGTGGCCCGCAAGCGGACCATGGACATGGGCAATCCGGTGCTGGACCAGGCGCAGCTGGCCGACTTCATCGCGCGCGGGGACTACGACCGCCATCTGCGGCGCTGCCAGCGGGCGTACCGTGCGCGGCGGGACGCGCTCGCCGCCGCGCTGGCCGAGCGCTTTCCCGGTGCGCAGGTGACCGGCATCGCCGCGGGGCTGCATGCCATCGTCGCGCTGCCCGCGCGGTACGGGCCCCAGGAGCGGTTCCTGGGCCGGGCGCGCGGTGCGGGAGTGGCGCTGCGGGCACTGTCCGAGTACGCCCTCGGCGGTGGCCGGTCGGGCGAGGACGGCCGGGTGCATCTCGTTCTGGGGTACGCGGGCCTGTCGCCCGCCGAGATCGCCCGTGCCGTCGCGGTGCTGGCCGGTGCGTGAGCGCGTCCGTCGGACCAGCGGCTGTGCGGTCGTGACGCCGCGGGCCGGTGAGGGGCTGGTCGCGCCCACGCGGCGGAGCCGCACAGCGACGCGGCCCCGCGCCCCTTACGGGGCACGGAGTGCCCAAGTGGCCGACGGGTGGGCGGGGTTCTGGACGGGGGCCGTCAACGGCAGCATCATCGGGCGCGGTCGCCCGCCGTTCACCGTGTGTTGGGGCAGTGGGCACCCGGCACCGATACGAACGGGACGTCACCGAGATCAGTACGGCAACAGGAGGTTTCCCATGGCGCGAGTTCCGGGTCCGGCGGCGGGGATCGGGCGGCGGGCGGTGCTGGGGGCGGCTGCGGGTGCCTCCGCCGTGGTGGCGCTGCCGTCGCGGGCGCTCGCCGCGCCCGCACAGATCCGCTCCGGGCGGCCGAGTGCCGCGTGGGGTGTGCAGGCCGGGGATGTGACGGCGTCGTCCGGGCTGGTGTGGACCCGCTCGGACCGGCCGGCCCGCATGATCGTGCAGACCGCCGCCACCGAGTCCTTCCGCGGGGCCAGGACCTGGTGCGGGCCGCTGCTCGGGCCGGGTACGGACTTCACCGGGACCACCGCGCTGCACGGTCTGCCGCCCGGCGAGCAGATCCACTACCGGGTGCTGCTGGCCGACCCGGACGACCCGCGGCGCAGGAGCCGGCCGGTGACCGGGACCTTCCGTACCGCCCCCGTGCGCAGACGGACCGATGTACGGATGCTGTGGTCCGGGGACCTCGCGGGGCAGGGCTGGGGTATCAACCCCGAGCTGGGCGGCTACCGCGTCTACGAGGCGATGCGCCGCCGCGACCCGGACCTGTTCCTGTGCAGCGGCGACAACATCTACGCCGACGGTCCGATCCAGGAGCGGGTCACGCTGCCCGACGGGCGGATCTGGCGCAACATCACCACCCCCGAGAAGGCCAAGGTCGCCGAGACCCTCGCGGAGTACCGGGGGAACTTCCGCTACAACCTCCTGGACGAGAACCTGCGCCGCTTCAACTCCCAGGTCCCGACCGTCATCCAGTGGGACGACCACGAGGTGCGCAACAACTGGTACCCGGGCCAGATCCTGGACGACCCCCGCTACACGGTCAAGGACGTGGATGTGCTCGCGGCCCGCTCGCGGCGGGCGTTCGGCGAGTACTTCCCCATCCGTACGCTCGGCGCCGGACGGGGCGACCGCGTCTACCGGGTCGTCCACCACGGCCCGCTGCTGGATGTGTTCGTCCTGGACATGCGCACGTACCGCAACGCCAACTCCCCCGGCCGGCAGCCCGCCGACGGCCAGGGCATTCTCGGCGCCGAGCAGCTGCGCTGGCTCAAGCGCGAGCTGTCCCGGTCGCGGGCCGTGTGGAAGGTGATCGCCGCCGACCTCCCCATAGGGCTCGTCGTCCCGGACGGCGCGGAGAACTTCGAGGCGGTGGCGCAGGGCGATCCGGGCGCGCCGCTGGGCCGCGAGCTGCAGATCGCCGAGCTGCTGCGGCACATCAAGCACCGCCGCATCACCGGCACGGTGTGGGTGACCACCGATGTGCACTACACCGCCGCCCAGCACTACGACCCGGCGCGGGCGGCCTTCAAGGACTTCGCGCCGTTCTGGGAGTTCGTCTCGGGTCCGCTGAACGCCGGAGGGTTCCCCGCGGTGAAGCTGGACGGGACGTTCGGGCCGCGGCAGGCCTTCGTCAAGGCGCCGCAGCGGGCGAATGTGTCGCCCGCCGAGAGCCCGCAGTACTTCGGTGAGATCGACATCGAGGGGGCGAGCGGGGAGCTGACCGTACGCCTGCGGCAGGACGACGGCGCGGTGCTGTTCCGCCAGGTGCTGCAGCCGGGACGGGTGGGGCAGTAGCGGCCGCGGAGTCTTTTACCCATCGGTCACAGAGCGTTTGTGATCAGGCAACACCGCTCCGCGAGGCTGTCTGCATGAATGAGGTGACCTCTGCGAAGAAAGCCCGCCGTCACCACTGGCGGCGGGACCTGGTCGAGCTGGCCGCGCTGTTCACGGCCGTGGCGGTGGCCGACTGTGTGGCCAACACGATCGCGCACGGCCCCTCGGGCCCGGGGCTGCTGGGTGTCTCGGCGGTGGTGCTGCTGGCCACGGTCGCGTTCCACACCTGGTGGTCACGCCGCCATCAGCACGCCCCGCCGCCGACGGACACCGATACCGGCCGTGATACCGGCGCCGCGGCGTCCGTCTCCCCCGCCGTCGCCTCCGACGAGGGCGGGCAGGGGACGGCGCTGTGGCGGATGCGCACGACCGTACGCGACGAGCCGGGCAGTCTGGCCGCGCTGTGCACGGCGCTGGCCGGGCAGCGGGTGGACATCCTCGCGCTGCAGACCCACCCGCTGTCCGACGGGACGGTGGACGAGTTCGCGCTGCGCGCGCCCGCCGCGCTGCCGGCCGCCGAGCTGACCCGTACCGTCGCCGCGGCCGGCGGGCAGCACACCTGGCTGGAGCGGGCGGACGCGCACGACCTGGTGGACGCCCCGGCCCGGGTGCTGGCCCTGGCCACCCGCACCGCCCTGGACTCCTCCGAACTGCCGCTCGCGCTGCGCCAGTTGCTGGGCCGGTGCACCATCCACTCGGTACCGGCCCGTTCGCTGACCGGACAGCCGCTGGCCGAGCAGGTACCCGAAGGCGGCATCCTGACCGAGCACACCATGAAGTTCCGCGATTCCTCCGGTGGCTCGCTCACCATCGAACGCCCTCAACTCCCCTTTACTCCCACCGAGTTCGCCCGCGTACGGGCGCTGGTGGAACTGGACTCCCGGCTGGGCCAGCGGGTGCCGCCGCGCCGCGAGGTGCTGACGCTGCCCGCGGGCAACGACATCACCGTGCGCCGCGCCGACACCTCCGACCTGGCCGCGGCCCGCGAGATGCACGACCGCTGCTCGCCGGGCACCCTCGCGCTGCGCTACCACGGGCCGGTGGGCGACGCGGACCGCTATCTGGCGCATCTGCTCAGCCCCCGCTTCGGGCGCACGCTGGCCGTGGAGACGGCCTCCGGGCGGCTGGTGGCGCTGGGGCATCTGCTGTGGGACGGCGAGGAGACCGAGGTCGCCCTGCTGATCGAGGACGCCTGGCAGCGGCGCGGCATCGGCGCCGAACTGCTGCGCCGGCTGGTGGCGATGGCGGCGGACAGCGGCAGCAAGAGCGTGTACGCCATCACCCAGTCCTCCAACACCGGGATGGTGGCGGCGATGCGCGGCCTGGGGCTGCCACTGGACTACCAGATCGAGGAGGGCACGCTGGTGATCACCGCCCGCCCGGCGGCGGACGGTGCGCAGCGCGCGTCGGCGGGCGCCACGGACGGGCGGCGGCCCGTACCGGCGCAGGAGGTTCCGGCACGGCGCTGAGCAGGAGTTCCGGTACGGCACTGAGCAGTGGTTCCGGTACGGCGCCGAGCGGCGAGCCGTGCCGTACGGCCGGGCGGCCCTACCCGTACGGAGAAACCCGCCCCGTCAGCATCGACCGGGAAATTGATGGTGACGGGGCGGGCCCTTCCGTATGAGGATGGGCCCCATGTCTGCCCACACCTCGCCCATCGGCGACCCGCTGCCCCGTCAGGTCGCCGACGCCTACGTCGACGCTCTGGTCGACCTCGACCCGATCCTCGGCACCTACCTCGGCCTGCCCGAGAGCTCCGGCAAGCTCCCCGACTTCTCCCCCGCCGGCCTGGAGGCGCGGGCGCGGCTCTCCCGCCGGACCCTGGACCTGCTCGCCGAGGCCGAGGCCAGGCCGGGCGGGGACAGCGAGGCCGAGCGGCGCTGCGCCCGGCTGCTGCGCGAGCGGCTGACCGCCGAACTCGCGATGCACGAGGCGGGCGAGGAGCTGCGCGCGGTCAACAACATCGCCTCCCCGCTGCACGCCGTGCGCGACATCTTCTCGGTCACGCCCGCCGAGACCGAGGCGGACTGGGCGGCGATCGCCCAGCGGCTGCGGGCGGTGCCCGACGCCCTGGACGGCTATCGCGCCGCACTCACCGAGGGCATCAAGCGTGATCTGCCCGCCGGTCCGCTCCAGGTGGCCACCAACATCGAGCAGCTGGAGGAGTGGCTGGGCACGGACCGCAGCTGGTTCGCCGACTTCGCCGCGGGCGGTCCCGCGTCGCTGCGGGCCGAGCTGGACGCGGCGGCCGAGGAGGCCACCGCGGCGCTCGCCCAGCTCCACGACTGGTTCCTGAACGTCTACGGCCCGCAGGTCGCCGACGCCCCCGACGTGGTGGGCCGGGAGCGCTACGCCCGCTGCTCGCGCTACTTCAACGGCACCGACCTGGATCTGGACGAGGCCTACGCGTACGGCTGGTCGGAGTTCCACCGGCTGCTGGGCGAGATGCGCGCCGAGGCCGAGAAGATCCGGCCGGGTGCGAAGTCGCCGTGGGAGGTGCTGAACTGGCTGGACGAGCACGGCGAGGCCGTCGAGGGCGTCGAGGAGACCCGGGTGTGGCTCCAGTCGCTGATGGACGAGGCCATCGAGAAGCTGGACGGCACGCACTTCGAACTCGCCGAGCGGGTCAAGCGGGTGGAGTCGCGGATCGCGCCGCCCGGCGGCGCCGCCGCCCCGTACTACACCGAGCCGTCGCTGGACTTCTCCCGGCCGGGCCGCACCTGGCTGCCGACGATGGGCCAGACCCGCTTCCCGGCGTACGACCTGGTCTCCACCTGGTACCACGAGGGCGTGCCGGGCCATCACCTCCAGCTGGCGCAGTGGGCGCATGTCGCCGAGAGCCTGTCCCGCTACCAGACGACGGTGGGCATGGTCAGCGCCAACGCCGAGGGCTGGGCGCTGTACGCCGAGCGCCTGATGGACGAGCTGGGCTTCTTGACCACCGCGGAGCGGCGGCTGGGGTATCTGGACGCACAGATGATGCGCGCGGTGCGGGTGATCATCGACATCGGTATGCACCTGGAGCTGGAGATCCCCGCGGACTCCCCCTTCCGTCCCGGTGAGCGCTGGACGCCCGCGCTGGCGCACGAGTTCCTGAGCCTGCACAGCGGCCGGCCCGCCGAGCACATCAAGAGCGAGATCATCCGCTACCAGGGCTGGCCGGGCCAGGCCATCGGCTACAAGCTGGGCGAGCGGGTGTGGCTGCTGGGCCGTGAGGCGGCCCGCGCCCGGCACGGCGCCGACTTCGACCCCAAGAAGTGGCACATGGCGGCTCTCTCGCTGGGCTCCCTGGGCCTGGACGACCTGCTCGCGGAGCTGTCCGCGCTCTGAGGCGCCGCTTGCCCGGCTCCGGGCCCTATGGGCAACCAGCCCCGGGCCCGGTGGCCGACCGGCTCCAGGGCCCGGTGCTCGCCCGGCGGCGGCCGGCCACTGCGTATCCCGTTGTGGCCGGCCGCCGTCAACCGTAAGGTCCGCTGTCATGACCAGCGTCTTTCTCCTGTCGGGCGACCCGCTCAAACCGGGCCGCCCCGATCCGCAGTTCGCCTCCGACGCCGCGTCCGCGCGCTCGGCCGGTGCCCGGGTGGCGGTGATCGACCACGAGGCGCTGGCCTCGGGGGACGCCCCGCGGGCCGTGGCGCGGGTGCCGTACGGGGCGGGCGCCGCGTGGTACCGCGGCTGGATGCTCACCGCCGAGCGCTACGAGGAACTGGCGGCGGCGCTGCGCGAGCGCGACTGCACCCTGCTCACCGAGCCCGGCCGCTACCGCGCCGCACACGAACTCCCCCACTGGTACGGCACGTTCGCCGCGCTGACGCCGCACAGCCGCTGGCTGCCGTGCCCGCCCGGCCAGGCCCCCGGGCAGGACGAACTGGCCCGCCTGGCGGCCCCGCTGCTCCCCGGCCCGCTCGTCGTCAAGGACTGGGTCAAGTCCCGCAAGCACGAGTGGGAGGAGGCGGCGTACGTCCCCGACGGGGCGGACACCGCGCATCTGACCTCGGTCGTCAAGCGCTTCGTGGAGCTCCAGGAGGAGTTCCTGACCGGCGGTGTGGTGCTGCGCTCCTTCGAGCGGTACGGGAGCGGCGGCGAGGCCCGGGTGTGGTGGGTGGACGGTGTGCCCGTACTGACCGGCGCGCACCCGGACGCACCGCTGCTGCGTCCCGTACCGGATCTGCGGGAGGTGGCGCCCGCGGTACGGGAGTTGGGCTGCCGCTTCGTCACCACCGATCTGGCGCTGCGCTCGGACGGGGTGTGGCGGGTGGTCGAGGTCGGTGACGGGCAGGTCAGCGGGCTGCCCGAAGGGGCGGACGCGGACGGGCTGTTCGAGGCGCTGGTGACCGCGGGCGAGGGCTTCCCGCTGGTGCTGGCCGAGGGGCGGCTGGAGCTGCGGGCCCAGCTGCCGCACGCCGCCGCTGCCCTGGCGGACGGCCACGGCGCCGGGCTGACCTGGGTGGACGGCGCGCCGCCGGCGGGCTCCGCACAGGGCGCCGGCATCGTCGCGCGGGCCGCGGCGGGCGGGCTGTACCGCCCGGGCTGGGGCCTCTTCGCGATAACCCGCGCCACGGACGGCACCGCCCTGGGCAGCATCGGCTTCCACGGCCCGCCGGACGAGGAGGGCACCGTGGAGATCGGCTACGACCTCTCGCCCTCGGCGCGCGGCGCGGGCTGGGCCACGGACGCGGCGCGGCTGCTGGCGTCCTGGGCGGCCGCCCGCGCGGAGGTCCGTACGGTCCTGGCGACCACCGATCCGGACAACACTCCCTCACAACGGGTGCTGGAGCGCGCCGGGTTCGAGCCGGTGGCGGACCGCGACGGCCTGCGGGCGTACGTCTTCGAGGCCACCTGACCCGGTGACCGCGCCCCCGAGCGGCGCGGGGAACTGCGCGACCGGCCACGGCGTGCCCGCGGTTGTCTCACAGCACATCCGGCGAAGCCTTCAGGCCAGGAGCCGGGCGTCAGGAGTCGTCGGACGCCAGGTGCTTGGCGAAGAAGGCATCGATGCGCTGCCAGGCGTCGGCGGCCGACTCCGGTTCCGGGCGTATGCCCATGATGAGGCGCATCAGGGGGCGCAGGGCCGGCGGCACGTTGTCGGCGTCGTTGAGGAAGGAGTGGCCGGCGTTCGGGTAGACGTTGACCTCGTGCTCGACTCCGGCCCGCTCAAGCGCCTCCTTGAGCTTGGGGGCGTTGCCGCGGAACGCGCGGTCCTTGGCGCCGTAGTTGGCGATGACCGGGCAGGCCGACGCCATCGTGGCGTGCAGGTTCTTGGGTACCTGCCCGTAGTTGGCCGCCGCCACGTCGTAGCGCCCCTGCCCGGCCAGTACGAGGGCGAAGCCGCCGCCCATGCAGAAGCCGATGACGCCGACCTTGCCCGTGCAGTCCTCGCTCTCCAGCAGCCACTGCCGGGCGGCCTCGATCTCCCCGTACGCAGGGCCCTCGCCGGCGGAGAGCTGGCGCATCATCGAGACCATGCACTGGCGGGCGGGACGGCCGTGGTAGAGGTCGGGCATCAGGGCGAGATACCCGGCCGCCGCCATCCGTTCGCCCAGGCGCCGGTTGACCGCGTCCGGGCCCCCTCCCTCGAAGAGCACCACTACGCCCGGCCAGGGCCCCTCCCCTGCGGGGCGGGAGAGGAATCCGGACAGCTGCGCGGAGCCGTGGTGCCGGACGCTCAGCCCGGAAAGATCAACCGTTGAGTTCATGGTGGTGACCGTACGGGAAACGGCTCCCACCAGGCATGGGTTATTTTCGGCCACCACGCAACTCCCGCGCCCGCGGCCGAACCGCTCCCCGCGCGCCGCCCTCCTCCTCAGCGGCGGAATCCTCCCTCGGAGTCGATGACCTGGCCGGTGATCCAGGACGCCTCGTCGGTGGCGAGCCAGGAGATCAGCCGGGCCGGGTCGTCCGGCTCGCCCCAGCGTCCGGCCGGGAAGAGCTCCGCCGTCCGCAGGATGTCCTCCTTGGTGGCGTAACCGGTGTCCACCGGGCCGGGGTTGACGGTGTTCACCGTCACGCCCAGGTCGGCGAGGGCGGTGGCCAGGGTGCGGGTCGCGGAGGCGAGCGCGCCCTTGGCCACGGCGTAGGCGACCTCCTCGGGCATGCCGGGGCCCAGGTCCTGGCCCGAGGTCAGCAGCACGACCCGGCCGCCGCTCTGTCCGTGGTGCCGCTGGCGGGCGTAGGCCTGAACGAGGAGGATCACGGACCGGGTGTCCACCGCCCAGTGGGCGTCGAGCATGGCGGCGTCGAGGTCGTCCAGGGGGCCGTCGCTGCCGCTGAGGGCGTGGTTGGCGACCAGGATGTCGATCCTGCCGCCCAGGGCGCGGGCGGCGCTGTCCACCAGGCGGGCGGGGGCGTCGGGGGCGGTCAGGTCGGCCGGGCCGTGCGCCACCACCGCGCCGGGCGCGAGGAGTTCGCGTACCCCCTCGGCGACCGCCTCCGGTCCGCCGGGGTCCGCGCCCCAGGGCTGGGCCGCGTCGTGCGGGGCGTGGTGGTGCAGATACACGCCGGCGCCGTACGCGGCCAGCCGTCTGGCCACGGCGTATCCGATGCCGGCCCGCCGGCTCGCACCGGTGACCAGGGCGGTACGGCCCCGCAGGGGCAGGGGCGCGCGGTACGGGGCGCTGGGATAGTGATCGTCTGTCATGGTGCCCCAGCCTCATGCCCACCGGGCGCCGCCGCCATGTGATTTACCGAACAGGGCCGCCGCCTCCACCGCTCACGCGTCCCTGAGCAGCTCGCTCGTCCCTCAGCCGACGAAGGTGAACTCGGGATAGCGCGCCGAGGGACCGTCCAGCAGATGGTCGTCGCGATGCCGCAGCCAGCGGTCGAAGAAGGAGGTGACATAGGCCCGTTGGGCCGCGACGGCGCGCTCCGGGTCGGCGGTGCCTATCTCGCCCTCCACGACGCCGCGGTCGAGTCCGGTCTGCGGCATGACCGTTTCGAGGTCGGTGTAGCTCTGGTGCCGGGAGCCGCGCAGGGTCAGATCGCGTTTCCAGCCGCCGCTGTTCTTCCAGAAGGCGCCCCAGGACGGCTCGGTGGTGTGGTCGTTGCCCTGGCTGCCCATCAGCAGCAGGGGCCGGCGCAGTCCGTGTTCGGCGACCGGCATCAGGTGGGTCCCCTCGGGCTTCTGGTTGTACTCCAGCGTGCCGTCCATGTTGATCCCGGCCTTGATGCGCCGGTCCTCGTACATGCCCTCGGCCGCGGTGATGCCACCGCCGGACTGGCCGAACATGCCCACCCGCCGCGGGTCCAGGGCCTTGGAGAGCCCGTGCGGCAGCGTGTCGAGGCGGTCGAGTACGAAGCGGGTGTCCGCGACCCGGATGCGCAGCACCTTCTCCAGCAGGGCCGGCACGGTGTCGTCCCGGCCGGCCTGCGCGAACTCCTTCAGCATGGGCGCGTTGCCCTTCACCGAGCCGTCGGGGAACTGGACGGCGGAGGCCTCGTAGGTGTGGTCGAGGGTGATCACGATGTATCCGCGGCTGGCCAGCTCCTCCACCAGCGCCGTGTTCCACGTGCGCGGGTCGCCGGTGCCCGGTGAGTAGATCACCACCGGCCGCCGGCCGCCGCGGGTGTCCACCGGCGCCTCTTCGTACGCGTGGGTGCGGGTGGCCGCCCAGTCGACCGTGCCGCGCGGCACCTTGTGGCCGGGGCCGCCGGTGGGGTCCGCGTCGAAGCGCTCGGCCGCGCCCGGTGCCATATGGGGCGCGAGGCGGTGGCCCGCGGTGCTCCGCGCCGGGTACCACACGCTGACCATCAGCTCGCGGTACGGCACCGTCTTCACCCACGGGTCGGGCCGGGAACCGTCGACCAGGCGCAGCGAGACCGTACCGATCGCGTGGCTGCCGGTGGGGGCGGGCAGCGCGACCCGCACGCCCGCCGGACGGGCCTGGGCGGGGGCTGCGGCCAGCAGGGTGGTCGCCGCCAGTCCGGCGGCCGCGAGCGCCCGGAGCCCGCGGCGCGACCGGGTGGAGCGAAGTGACCGGTTCGGTGGAGGAGTTGACGGAGCGGAAGGCGAAGTACTCATGTCTCCATGCTGATCAACGGCGGGCTCCTGGTCGATGGTGCTGGCACGACACCACGGGGTTCGGTCTGCCCCACCCCGGACGTGCGGATCACCCCAGGACGGCCTCGTACACATGTCACCCTCGGCCGGTCCTCGCCGCGCGCCCTCTCGGCAGCCGCAGCCCCCGCCGCCCGCCCTCTCAGCAGCCGCAGTCCTCGCCGCCGGCCGGTGCGGTCAGCGGGTCGGCCGGGAGCTGCCGGGGCCCCTCCCAGGTCTCGACGGCGTAGCCCTCACGGATCCAGTATTCGATGCCGCCGAGCATTTCCTTGACGTGGTAGCCGAGGCTGGCCAGGGCGAGCGCGGCGCGGGTGGCGCCGTCGCAGCCCGGTCCCCAGCAGTACACGACGACCGGGACGGCCGGGTCCAGCACCTGCCCGGCCAGACGCGGGATGTCCGCGGTCGGCAGGTGGACGGCGCCGGGCACATGGCCCTGGTCCCAGGCGGGGGTGGAGCGGGAGTCCACGACCACGAAGCCGGGGTCGTCGCCGGCCAGCGCGGTGTGCACATCGGCGACATCGGTGTGGCAGGCGAGTCGCGCCGCGAAGTACGCCGCCGCCTCGGCGGGCGCGGCGGGCGGCACGGCCAGGACCGGGCTCGTGGGAGTGGCCGAGGGGGCGGGGGTGCGCTGCGCTGTCTGTGTGCTCATGCCGAAGAATCTACGGAGCGCCCGCGCCGCCCGGAACCAATGATCAACGGCAAAACCCTTGATCCGCCGGGGATTTCCCTGCTAGACACCGCACATGACCGGTTATTCCCCCGACGCCACCGACTGGCGCATCCTCGACGCCCTGCAGAGCAACGGCCGCGCGGGCTTCGCCGAGTTGGCGCGCGCGGTGAACATGTCCGCGAGCGCGGTGACCGAGCGGGTGCGGCGCCTGGAGGAGAGCGGCGTGATCTCCGGCTACACGGCGACCATCGACCCCGAGCGCATCGGCCTTTCCGTCCTGGCCTTCGTACGGCTGCGCTATCCCAACGGCAACTACAAGCCCTTCCACGACCTCCTGGAGGGCACGCCCGAGATCCTGGAGGCGCACCATGTCACCGGCGACGACTGCTTCGTGATGAAGGTCGCCGCCCGCTCCATGAAGCACCTGGAAGAGGTCGCTGGCCGCATCGGCGCCCTCGGCTCGGTCACCACCAGCGTCGTGTACTCCTCTCCCCTGCCCCGCCGCCCGATCAGCCCATGAGGCCCCGGCCCCGGCGCCCGCCGGCCGGGGCCGGGACGCCGCGGACATCCGTCAGATCACAAGCGCCCTAGTCGTGCCCGCGGTGCCGTACGGAGGAGCCGGAGCGTTCCTTGACGACCTCGAGTTGGGCGGGGATGCGGCGGCGGAGGTCGGTGACGTGGCTGACGATGCCGACGCTGCGGTCGCGTTCGCGCAGGGAGTCCAGGACGTCCAGGACCTCGTCGAGGGTCTGTTCGTCGAGGCTGCCGAAGCCCTCGTCGATGAAGAGGGTGTCCAGGCGGGTGCCGCCCGCCTCGTCGGTGACGACATCGGCCAGGCCCAGGGCCAGGGCGAGCGAGGCGAAGAAGGTCTCGCCGCCGGAGAGACTGGCGGTGTCCCGCTCGCGTCCCGTCCAGGCGTCGATGACGTGCAGGCCCAGGCCCGAGCGGCGGGTTCCGGCGGCCCGTTCGTCGGAGTGGACCAGGGTGTAGCGCCCGGCGGACATGCGGTGCAGGCGGGCGCTGGCGGCGGCCGCGACCTGTTCGAGCCGGGCGGCCAGGACGTAGGACTCCAGGCGCATCCGGCGTTCGTTCTCGGCGGAGGTGCCCGCGGCGAGCCCGGCGAGGTGCGCGATGCGGTCGAACTCGGCGCGCAGCGGGGCCAGTTCGCGGGCGTCGGCGAATGCGCGGGCCGAGAGGCGGTCCAGTGCGGCGCAGCGCTCGCGGGCCGTGGCGAGGGCCGCGTGGGCCGCGCGCAGCCGCCGCCCGGCCTCTTCGTGGGCGGCGCGCGCCCGGTCCGGTTCGGCGGGCGGCTGCCCGGCGGCGGCGCACAGCTGCGGGTCGGCCAATTCGGCTGCCACGGCGGCGGATTCGGCCTGCCAGGCGTCCAGGCTGCGGCGCAGCTCGTGCCAGGCGCGCTCCTCCAGGATGGCCTCGGCGGCGGCGCGCGGGGACTCGAAGCCGGCGCGGTGGGCGGCTTCGGCGAGTTCGGCGTCGGCCTCCTTCAGGCGCTGGGCGCAGGCGTCGGCGGTACGGGCCGCCTGTGCGGCGCGGGCGAGCAGGTCGCTCTGGCGCTCCAGGCGCCGGGCACGGTCGGCGACGCTCGCACTGTCGCCCCTGGCGCGGGTCAACTCGGCTTCCAGGGAACGCTGTTCGCCGTCCAGGGCCTCGCGCCGGGAGGTGCGCGCCGCGGCCCGGCTCTCGGCCTGCCGCTGGGCCGCGCGGCGCTGCTCGTACTCCCGCTCGGCGCGCGCCAGCGCTTCGCGGGCGGCGTGCAGCGAGGCCCCCGCGGCCTGTTCGCGCGCGTGCGCGGTCCGCAACTCCTCTACTTCCCGGGCGAGTTCTGCGACCGTACGGCCGTCGGCGCCGACCGCGGCGGCGGCCAGCTGTTCCTTGAGCGACTGGAGCCGGTCCTGGACGTCCTGGCGTACGGACTCGGCGCGCCGGTGCTCCTCCAGCGCGGCCTCCTCGGCGCCGCGGTCGACGTGCCCGGCGCCCGCGCGGGCCGGGGCGGGGTGCTCGGTGGCGCCGCAGACGGCGCACGGGGACCCGTCGGCGAGTGCGGCCGCGAGTTCGGCGGCGATGCCGCGCAGCCGCCGGTCCTTGAGGTCCAGCCAGTGTTCGTGTGCGTGTGCCGCGCGCTGTCTGGCGTGCAGCAACCGGTCCTCGGCGGCGGCCACTTCGGCGCTGAGGCCATCGCGGCGACGGGCGGACTCCAGGCGCTGCTGGGCCGGTTCGATCCGGGCGGCGAGCTGCTCGGCGCGGGCGGCCGCCTCCTGGGCCGTCTCGATGCGCCGCTGGTGCTCGGCGCGGGCCGGTTCCCAGCCCGCGAGCCAGTGCTCGGCGTCCAACAGCGCCTGCTCGTCGTCCTGGGCCTCGCGCTCCAACGCGGCCCGATCGGCGCCGATCTCGGCGGCCCGCCGCTCGGCGCGCCGGGCCGCTTCCAGCGAGCCCAGTTCCTGCCGCAGCTCGCCGTCGAGCTTGGCGATCCGGTCCGCGTCGGCGTCGCCCAGCTCCGGTGGCAGCGCGGACCGGCAGCTGCGGTCGGCGCGCTGTGCGGTGTCGTGCTCGCGCCAGGCGGCGTCGCGCAGCGCGAGGGCGGGGGCGACGGCCTCGGCGGCCCGCGCCCGCTCCATGCGCCGCCGGGCCGCCGTCACTTCCTCGTCCCGGCTCTCCAGCGCCTCGGCCCGCCGCCGGGCCCTGGCGTGCTGGTCCTGGAGGCGTGCGCGTTCGCGCTGGTCCTCCAGGTGCCGCGCGGCCGCGTCCTCGGCACTCTCGGCGGTACGGACCGCCGTCAGCGCCGCGTCCCGCCGCTCGCGCGCCGCGGCCCGGGCCACCGCGGCCCAGGTCAGCACCGTCTCGGCGAACCCGGGCTCACCGGCGCCCGGCCGTCCGGCCTCCTGCGCGGTGGTCGCGTTCCCCGTCGCCTTGCGTCCGCCGCGCGCACGGCGGGTGCCCGCTGCCGTACGGCCCTCTTCGTGCGCCCCGGCCTGCGCGGGCACCGTTCCCCCCGCCGCCGGACCGATCCCGGCCGGTGCGGGCAGGGACGCATCGCGCAGGTCCGGCAGGTCCCCCGCGGCCTGCGCCATGCGGTGGGCCAGCGCCAGCAGCCCGTCGTCGGCGACGGCGACGCGGTCCGCCGCCGTCTTGCGCCGGGCGGCCAGCTCGTCCTCCAGCGCGACGAACCTGCGGGTGTCGAAGAGGCGGCCCAGCAGCCGGGCGCGGGCCTCGGCGTCGGCGCGCAGGAAGCGCGCGAAGTCCCCCTGGGGCAGCAGGACGACCTGGCAGAACTGCTCCTTGCTCATGCCGAGCAGCTGGCCGATCTCCTCACCGATCTCCTGGTGGGACTTGCTCAGCGCCTTCCACGCGCCCGCACCGGAAGCCGCGTCGGCCTCGCCGGGAACGTATTCGCGCAGCCTGCTCTGTGCCTTCTCCCGGGTGGTGCCGGTGCCCTTCTTCTTCGGCCGCGGCTGCTCGGGGCAGCGGGTGATCTCCAGCCGCCGCCCGCCGACGGTCAGCTCCAGGACGACCTCGGTGAGGGTGTGCGGGTCGGCGAGGTCGCTGCGCAGCGCCTGGCCGCCGAGCCGCGCCCCGGGCACCGAGCCGTACAGCGCGAAGCAGACGGCGTCCAGCACCGAGGTCTTGCCCGCGCCCGTGGGTCCGTGCAGCAGGAAGAGACCGGCTGCCGAGAGCCGGTCGAAGTCGATGGTCTGGGGGGCGGCGAACGGCCCGAAGGCCTGGACGGTCAGCCGGTGCAGCCTCATCGCGCCACCTCCGCCACGGCGTCCTGGACGCGCGCCCGGTCGATGGCGGAGCGCAGCACGGCCCGCTCCTGCTCGTCGGCCGCTCTCCCGGAGCGCACATGCTCGACGAAGTCCTCGGCGATCTGCTGGTCGCTGCGGCCGCGCAGCCGCTGGGCGTAGGAGGCGGGCGAGGTGGCGGGCACCTCCTCGGGGTCGAAGGCGAGGCCCAGGATGTGCTCGAAGCGCTCGGCGAGCCGGGCCATGGGCTCCTGCGGGCGCGCGGGGTCGGTCAGTGTCGCCTCGACCCAGGACTGTTCGTGGCGGGCCAGCGCCGCATCGGCCAGCAGGTCCTCCAGGCGCCCGCGGATGCGGGCCAGCGGCCGGGGCACCGGGCAGTCCACCCGCTGCGCGTCCAGCGCGCCGTCCGCGTCCAGGTCGATCAGCCACATGCTCTTGCGGTGGTCGGCCTCGGAGAAGGAGTACGCCAGCGGCGAGCCGGAGTAGCGGACCCGCTCGGTGATCTTCTGGCAGCCGTGCAGATGCCCCAGCGCCACGTAGTCGACCCCGTCGAAGACCGCGGCGGGCACCGAGGCCACGCCGCCGACGGTGATGTCGCGCTCGCTGTCGCTGGGCGCGCCCCCGGTGACGAAGGCGTGCGCCAGGACGATGGAGCGGGTGCCCGCCGGGCGGGCGGCCAGGTCGGCGCGTACCCGCTGCATCGCGGCGGTCAGCACCTGCGCGTGGTCGGCCTTCGCGGCGCCCAGCTCCTCGCGCACCATGGCCGGTTCCAGGTAGGGCAGGCCGTAGAAGGCGACCTCGCCGTGCTCGTCGGGGAGCACCACCGGGGTGTGGCAGTGCGCCGGGTCCGTACGCAGGTGGATGCCGGCCTTCTCCATGAGTCCGGAGCCGACGCCCAGGCGCCGGGCGGAGTCGTGGTTGCCGGAGATCATGACCGTGGGGACGCCGAGGTCGGCGAGGCGGTGCAGGGCGTGGTCGTACAGCTCGACGGCGGCCAGCGGCGGCACCGCCCGGTCGTAGACGTCGCCCGCCACGAGCACCGCGTCCACCCGCTGCTCGCGGACCGTCTCCAGGAGGTGGTCCAGGAAGGTGCGCTGGGCGTCGAGCAGGTTCACCCGGTGGAAGGACCGGCCCAGATGCCAGTCGGATGTGTGCAGAATCCTCAAGACACCGCTCCGACCTGCATGTTTCTCATTCCTCCGCACTCAAGGTCAGCACCGGGTCAGTACCGGCCCGCTGTCAGCACCGTCAACGCTAGACCCGGTCGGTACCTGGTCCATCACCGACCTCAGTTTCCCATCCGCTTTGGGCGTCAGGTCGCCTCGGTTCGGGTGGCGAAGGTGCGCCGGTGGACGCCTTCGGCCTTGAGGACCGAGTGGCAGGTGCTGCGGCGGCCTTGTCCAGGGCGCTGCCCGGCCCGTGGTTTGCACCGGTGACGGGGAAGCGCTGTCCGGCCAGTCTCAGCGGGTCCGCGGCGAACCGGGCGCGCTCGTGGTGAGCGGTCGTGCAGTCCATCGCCGGACCGTACGGCTGGTCCGGCGCGTGTTCGGCCCTCCGCCCGCAGCGCGGGCCGACCCGCGCCGCGCCTGGTGTGCGGGCGGCCGGACCCTGCCTTGAGCGCAGGGTATGACCAGGTCACTGGGGGTCCGCCCGCTTCCGCTCAGGGCGGCGGTCCCGTTCCGCAGGCCCGTGCCGCACGTGGCTGCGCGCGCCCGAACCGCGGCGGGGCACCGTCCGAGCGCCGCGGCCGGCGGGTCCGGTCACGGAGACGACACCCGCCTGCCCCATGGCCGAAACCTGCATCTGAACAACCCAGCAATCTTGGGATTCTCTGGTCATGCGCCTCTCCAGGCACTTAAGTACCTGTCGGGCATGCGCTACCGGCCGAGCGCGACCGTCACCGGCCGGGTTTCGCGCCAGCGGGCATCGCTGCCCTGCTCGTCGGCCCACGCCGCTGTCCTTTGCACGACCGTGCCGTCCCGTTCCACCTGCCCGAAGGGTCCGCAGCCTATGGCCGCCAGTGCACACCGTACGGTGTCGTGTCCACACCACCCGGTGAGCCGCAGCGCCGACGGCAGCGACCGGGAGGCGCCCTCCGTCCGAGGGCGGCGCTGATGGCGGGTTCGAACCCGGCCGGCCGTGACACGGAGCTCTCCGCGGCGGTGCAGGACATTCAGGCGGGCTACTGGATGCGGATGCGGCAGGTGCTGGCCCGGACGGGCAACTGGCCGCAGTGGACATCGCGCACTCAGGTGCTGGGGGTCGTCGCAGCCGAGACCAACGTGGTGGAGTTGTGGCTGACAGAGGAACCGGGCAGCCCCGCTGCCCGGTTGATGTACGCCAGAGTCGCCACCGAGCGGGTGCTGCGAGCCCACCGCAGGCACTGGGCGCATGGCTCCCGGCAGGCACGGGACCTGGAGACACTGGCAGACCGGGCCCGGCAGGCCTGCCACCGGGCGGGCGAGGGGAATCCCGGCGATCCGGTGCCCTGGATCTGCCTCCTGGCCCTGGCCGAGACGGACACAGCGGAACGCTGCCCGGAGCATCACCTGGCTCCGCCGCCTCATGAGTATCTGCTGCCTCACGGGCCATGGGGACTGTTGAGCGAAGTGCACCGGCGTGATCCGTTCAACCGCGAGGCGTGGCACCGCATGTCCCAGACGCTCCAGGCCCGCCCGGGTCCAGCGGGCCGCCAGGCGGTCGCGATGGATTTCGCCCGCTGGACGGTCTCTTTCGCGCCGGCCGACTCGCCACTGCTTCTGCTGCCTGTCTACGCCTGCGTGCAGGAGCACCGGGAGCGGCGGGAGGGGGGCGTCGAGGTCATGCAGAACCTGCTGTGGACCAGGGAGGACGTCACCCGGGCCGTCACGAGGGCTTACGGGGGCTGGTTCGAGAAGTGCGATCCGGCCACCAGTTCCCAACTGGATCTGAACCACCTCGCGTTCGCCCTGACGAGGGGCGGCTTCCCGCAGTGGGCAGCCGAAGTGTTCGACGCCATCGGCGACTTCGCCACGCCCGACCCGTGGCAGTACGGCACCCGGCACCCGGAGGACCAGTGGTGGCAGGCGTTCGAGGAGGACCGCGACGCCTGCCGCAGATCCCACCCGCGGCATACGGAAAGACGCACATGACCGCCGGCCGGCCCAGCGGGCGGGCGCCGCCACGCCCCGCCGGCGGCCCAGCGGCCACCCCGCTTTCATCCCTTCTTTCAGCTTTCCTGTGCGGAGAACCCATGACTTCGGCAAGAACACGACGCCAGCGGCCGAAACCGGTGAACGACGACGGGGAGGACGCGCGCATCCTCCAATCGCTGGGCTACACCCAGCAACTGCACCGCCGGATGGGGGCTTTCGGCAACTTCTCCGCCTCCCTGTCGGTCATCTCGATCATGTCGGGGACCTTGCTGCTGTTCGGCTACGGCCTGAACTCGGGCGGCCCCGCGGTGATCATGTGGGGATGGCTCGCCGTCGGGCCGCTGGTGCTGTGCCTGGCCGCGGCCCTGGCGGAGATCACCTCCCGCTACCCCACCAGCGGCGGCCTGTACTACATGGCCCGCCAGCTCGGAGGTGAGGGGTGGAGCTGGTACACCGGCTGGCTCAACCTCCTGGGCCTGCTCGGCGGAATCGCCGCCCAGGACTACGGCATCGCGACGTTCACCGCCGCGTGGATGAACCTGCAATTCGGTTACACACCCACCCCGGGCTCCCTGCTGGCCCTGTACGCGGTCATCCTCGCGCTGCACGCGGTCCTGAACCTCTTCGGCACCCGGCTGATGAATGTCCTGACGTCCCTGAGCGCGTGGTGGCACCTGACGGGGGCCGTCGTCATCATCGGCGCCCTGACGCTCCTGCCCTCCCACCACCAGTCGGCCGGCTTCGTCTTCTCCGAGTTCACCAACACCACCGGCTGGGGCGCCCCGATATACGTGATCCTGCTGGGCATGCTGCTGCCGGTCTTCGCCCTGGCCGGATACGACACCTCGGCCCATCTGAGCGAGGAGACCAACCACGCCTCCGTCGCCGCGGCCCGCGGGATCTTCCGCTCGGTGGCCGTGTCCTGGATCGCCGGCGGCATCCTGCTGACCACGCTGCTGTTCGCCATCCAGGACTACGCCACGACCCTGGCCGGACCGACCGGCGTACCGGTCGCCCAGATCTTCCTGGACGCACTGGGCGTGGCCGCGGCCAAGGCCCTGCTCCTGGTGATCATCGTGGCCCAGTTCCTGTGCGGCTACACCGTGACCGCCAGCGCCAGCCGCATGATCTACGCCTTCGCCCGGGACGGCGCCCTGCCCGGATCGGCGCGCTGGAAGAAGGTCAGCCGCCGCACCGCCATCCCCGCCAACGCGGTCTGGCTCGCGGTCGCCGTGGCGTTCGTCCTCGCGCTGCCCTCTTTGTATTCCGCCACGGCGTTCTCGGCGGTGACCGCCATCTCGGTCGTGGGGTTCACCCCGGCCTACGCCATCCCCGTGCTGCTGCGGCTGCGCCACCGCGACCGGTTCACCCCGGGGCCCTGGCACCTGGGCCGCTGGAGCCGGCCCATCGGCTGGGTGGCGGTGCTGTGGGCGGCTGCGGTCACGGTGCTGTTCCTGCTGCCGCAGACCAGCCCGATCACCGCCACCAGCTTCAACTACACCCCCGTCGCCGTAGCGGTGGCCCTCCTCATGGCCGCCCTGTGGCGGCGCGTCGGACGCCGCTCCTACCGCGTGCCCCGCTCCCACTCCCACACCGAGGACAAACAGTTCGAAGGCATCATCTGATGACAGCTGCACCGCGTGCCACACATCCAGTCCCCACCGGCCCAGAGGCGCCGACGCCGTCCCCTCCCGGCTCCGGGCCCTCCACGAACTCCACGAACTCCACGAACTCCACGAACTCCACGACCTCAACGACCTCAACGACCTCAACGACCTCAACGACCCATGGGAGTACGGTGACTGACCTCACGGAGTCCATCGAATCGGCACAGCAGCTCACAGTGGCGTGGCGTGCCATGGTGCTCGACCGCGATCCAGACGCGGACGTGCGCGACCTGCCCGGCATCGCCGTCCGCTGGGCCGACGGCCGATTCGCCTTCTGGAACTGCATCACCCTCACCGACATCGGCGCAGGAGCACAGCTCCTCGGGCAACGTCTGGGCCAGGCAGCGGACATCATGCGCGCGAAGAAGCACCCGGGCTTCCTGTGGCTCTTCGAGGACCTTCTCGACGACGAGGCCCGCACCACCCTGGCCACAGCGGCCGAGCAGGCCGGACTGCGCTACGCCTTCCCCGGGAGGGGCATGGCCGGAGACCTGCTGCCCATCCCCGACCCGGTCCACCCCGACCTGACGTTCGTGCGCGTGACCACCGACGAGCAGCTGCGGGCCTATGCCGACCTCCAGTCACGCGCTTACGGCTTCCCCTTGGAGGAGGGCCGCGACGGCCTGGTCGGATCCGCGCGCTGGAAGAACGAGATGTACGCCTATCTCGCCATGCGGGGCGACGTTCCGGTGGCAAGCGCCGCTACGGTCGAAGCCCAAGGCCGCCTCTTCGTCGCCTTCGTCGCCACCGACCCGCAGTGGCAGCGCAGGGGCTACGGCGAGGCGGTCACGCGCAAGGCGCTGTACGAGGGCGCCCGGGCCACCGGGCTGACCCGCGCCACTTTGCACGCCACCGCCGCCGGGGCCCCCGTATACCCGCGTATCGGCTTCAAGCCGAACTCACCCATCCACTTCTACAGCCTGAAGGGCTGAGCCGACGAGGCGGAACTCCGTTGTCCGGTCGGGCCTGTCCGCAGTGACGACGGAGCCTCGCCGGCATCGGCCGTGCCGACGGGTATCAGGGGGCGTTCTCGGCGGCGATCTCCTCGCCGACACGGGCGACCGTCCGGCGCAGCCAGCGGTGTGCCGCGTCGTGGGTGTGTACGGGGTGCCACCACATCGCCTCCTGGACCGGCACGGCCTCGAAGGGGCACGGCAGCACCCGTACGGCGGCCAGGCCGGCCAGCCGCCCGGCCAGCCGCTCCTGGATCATCGCGATCCGGCGGGTGCCCTCGACGACGTACGGCAGCAGGTGGAAGAAGGGGACGGACACCTCCACCCGGGGGCTGATGCCGATCATGCTGAGCTGGCGGGCGGCCGGGGCATCGTAGGGGCGCCGGTAGACCGCCCAGGGCAGCCGGGCCAGGTCGTCCAGGGTGAGATGGTCGCCGACCTCCGGGTGGTCCTCGGCCAGCAGGCACACCCAGCGGTCGCGGAACAGCTCGACGGCGGGGAGGCCGTCGATGATGCCGTGCGGCATCACCAGGCCGTCGACGGTGCCGAGCACGGTGGCCGTGTTCTCGATGGCGTCCGGTTCGAACTGCCGGAAGCCGATACGGATGCCCGGTGCCTCCCGGTGCGTCAGTCGGGCCAGTGCCGCGCCGAACAGGGCCATGCCGTAGTCGGATCCCAGGAGTGTGAACTCGCGTGTCTCGGTGGCCGCGTCGAAGGCGGCCTGGCTGGCGAAGACCCGGTCCAGCAGGTCGCAGGCGGTGGCGCTGCGCTCGCGCAGGACCGCGCCGAGCGGGGTGAGCCGGTAGGTGTTGCCGACGCGGGTCAGCAGGTCGTCGCCGAAGTGGCGCCGCAGACGGGACAGTGCGGCGCTCATCGCGGGCTGGCTCAGCCCCACCCGCTCGCCGGCCCGGGTGACGTTGCGCTCCTCCAGCAGCGCGCGCAGGGCGAGGACGAGGTTGAGGTCGAGCCGGGAGAGGTTCACAGGAGCCGCCTGCCGTTCGCTTGGGTATCCAGCACGTCGATGCCCACCATAGGAAGGATTGATTTCCCTGATCCCTCGGGGCGGGGCCACAGTGGTGGACATCCAGTGAGAGGACACCTCGTGGCCACGCCCGTGCATCTGCCCGCCCCTTTACAACTGCCCGCTCTGCAGGCGCCGTTCGCGCTCGGCACCTTCTCCGCCCGCCGAGGGGATACGTTCCCCGGCCTGGTGGCAGGGGACCGCGTACTGGACCTGAGCCGGGCGCTGGACGGTGCGCCGGCCAGCACGCGCGCACTGCTGGAGAGCTGGGAGGAAAACCTGCCGGTCCTCTCGCAGTTGGCGGACAGCGGCGGTACGGCCTGGCAGGCGCTGGACGGGCTGCGGATCCACCCGCCCGTCGAGCCCCGGCAGGTCTTCCAGTCCGGCGCCAACTACCGGCAGCATGTGATCGATCTGGAGCTGGCGCACCGCGCGCCCGACGACCCGCGCGGCGCCAAGCGGGCGCGGGCGGAGATCGGCCGGATCATGGACCGGCGGGCCGCGGAGGACCTGCCGTACGTGTTCACCGGCCTGCCGGGCGCGATCACCGGTCCGTACGACGATGTGGTGCTGCCGTCCTGGTGCCAGAAGCCGGACTGGGAGCTGGAGTTGGCCGTGGTGATCGGTCGCCCCGCGTACCGGATCGGGGCCGAGGAGGCGCTCTCGTACGTCGCGGGCTACACCATCGCCAACGACCTGACCGACCGCGCGGCCGTCTTCCGCCCGGATCTGCCGGCCATCGGCACGGACTGGCTGCGCGCGAAGAACGCCCCGGGCTTCACCCCGCTGGGCCCCTATCTGGTCCCGGCGGCGTTCGTCACCGACCCCGGCGATCTGCGCATCACGCTGAAGCTCAACGGCCGCACCATGCAGGACGAGTCCACCCGGGACATGCTCTTCGGTGTCGCCCGGCTGATCTCGTACATCTCCCAGCGCGCTCAACTCCTGCCCGGCGACCTGGTGTTGACCGGGAGCCCGGCGGGTAACGGCCTGCACCTGGGGCGGCTGCTGCGCGACGGCGATGTGATGGAGGGCTCGATCACCGGCCTCGGGGCGCAGCGCACCCGCTGTGTCGCGCAGCGCCGGGAAGGCCGGGAAGAGGAGCACTCCGCCGCATGAACGCCACCCGAAGCGTCCTTGTCGTCGGCGGCGGCACCGCCGGCAACGCCCTCGCCGTCCTGCTGCGCAGAGCGGGCATCGCCGTCGACCTCGTCGAGGCCAGGCCCGACGGGAACGCCACGGCGGGCTCCGGCATCACTCTCCAGGGCAACGCCCTGCGCGTTCTGCGCGAGGTGGGGGTCTGGGAGCAGGTGAGCGCCCATGGGTACGGGACCGACGGCATCACCGTCGCCACCGCCGACGGCACCGAGATCGTCAGGCAGCAGCAGGTACGCACCGGCGGCAGCGGACTGCCCGCCGCCCTGGGCATGCGGCGCCCCGTGCTGCAGCGCATCCTCATGGAGGCCGTACGGACCTCGGGGGCCCGGGTCCATCTGGGCTGTACGGTCCAGGAGTTGACCGACGGCGCGTCCGGTGTCGAGGTGTCGCTCACCGACGGTACGAGCGGCCGCTACGACCTCGTGGTCGCCGCCGACGGCCTCAACTCCCCCACCCGGGCGCGCATCGGCATCACCGACGCGCCCGCCGCGACCGGCCTGGGCATCTGGCGTGCCACCGCGCCCCGCCCGGCCGGTGTCACCCGTATCCACGTCGCGTACGGCGGCTCCGCGCTGATCGCCGGGTTCAGCCCGACCGGCCCGGACACGCTCTACGCCTATCTCGTCGAGCCGCAGCGCGAGCGGTCCGGCCTCGCCCCCGGCGCGTACGCGCAGGAGATGTGCCGTCTCGCCGCGGAATACGGCGGGCACTGGGACCGTATCCGCGCCTCGATCACCGACCCCGCGCAGGTCAACTACACCTGGGCCGAACGGCATCTGGTGAGGGGCGCCTGGCACCGGGGCCGGGTCGTCCTGGTCGGCGACGCCGCGCACACCTGCCCGCCCACCCTCGCGCAGGGCGCCGCGATGTCCCTGGAGGACGCCTCGGTCCTCGCCCAACTACTGGTCCCCCACGCCGCCTGGGGAGCGAACCTGCAGCACACGCTCACCGCCTACCGCGACCGCCGCTTCCCCCGCGTCCGCAGGGTCGTCGACGCCTCCGTACAGATCGGCCGATGGCAGCTGGCGGGCGCGGACGACGCGGACGTACCGGGACTGATGGGCCGCACCTTCTCCGCGCTGGTTCAACTCCCCTGACTCCACAGTCCGTTGAAACCCTCCATACCCAAGGAAACGTCATGCGTCTGCTCACTCATCTGCGCCACGTCGACCTGGCCGTGCCCGACCTCGACAAACAACTCGCCTTCTACACCGACGTCTGGGGCCTGACCACGGTCGCCGAGGACTCCGGGATCTCCTTTCTCGCCGCGGAGGGCTCGCCCGAGCAGTACATCCTGCGGCTGCGCAGGGCCGAGGAGAAGCGTCTCGATCTCATCTCCTACGGCGCCGCCCGCCCTGCCGATGTGGACACCCTCGCCGAGCAACTCCTCTCCCAGGGCGTCCGGTTGATCTCCCGGCCGGGTCCGGTCGACACGCCCGGCGGTGGCTACGGGTTCCGCTTCTTCGACGTGGACGGCCGCACCATCGAGGTCTGCGCCGACGTCGCGGCCCGCCGGCACCGGCGCATCGAGGAGAAGGAGGCCATCCCGGTCCGCCTGTCCCACGTCGTCGTCAACTCCCCCGATCTGCACCGGACCAAGGCGTGGTACGAGCGGCATCTCGGCTTCGCGCTCTCCGACAGCCTCGCCTCACCGAGCGGCGAGGAGATCATCCACTTCCTGCGGATCAGCACCCAGCACCACTCCATGGCCGTCGCCAAGGGACCGCACACCGCCCTGCACCACATCTCCTTCGAGATGCGCGGCGTGGAGGAGTACATGCGCGGCTCGGGGCGGGTGCTGCGCGCCGGTTTCCGCAAGATCTGGGGGCCGGGACGGCATCTGGCGGGCGACAACACCTTCACCTACTTCCTGGACCCGCACGGCAACACCGTGGAATACACCACCGAGCTGGAGCAGTTGGACGAGGACACCTGGCACCCGCACGTCTACGACCTGTCCCGCCCTGAGGTGGCCGACCAGTGGGGCACCGCGAACCCGATGAACGAATTCGTCGCCAAGGAGTCGTTCAACGACGTCGACCGCGGCGTGTTCGTCGCCCCGCCCATCTGACCGGTCCGAGCGCCGGCCGGCCGCCCCTTATGCCGTGGCGGGGACGCCGAGCGCCGCGGCGGTGGCGCGGACGAAGCCCTCGGGGTTGTCCAGCATGATGTTGTGCCCGCAGTCCGGGACGGGGACCACCAGCACCCCGGCGGCGGTGAGCGCGTCGGCGCCCGGCAGCGGCCCGTCGGCCTGCGGCAGCAGGAAGGTACGGGGCAGTGTCAGCTCCAGCAGCAGTTCGCGCAGGGTGGGCACCGTGCCGCCGACCAGGCGGGTGGCGCTGCGGTGCAGGGCGGTGCGGTCGGCCAGGCGCATGGTGGACCACCAGTGGGCGCCGACCCGGTCCCGTACCTCCTGCCAGCCGCCGGCCAGGAACTCCTCCTCGGTGTACGCGGCGATGCCGCTGCTGCCGCCGGAGCCGGGTGTGCGCGGCAGCGGGTCGAGGTTGGCGTCGACCAGGACCAGCCGGGAGACCAGGTGGGGGTGGCGCGCGGCCAGGACCGGGCCCCCTCGCCCGCGCCGCCGCGGCGCGCCCTTACTTCCCCTCCTGCGCCAACTCCAGCTGTCGCGCCGCCAGTTGCTCGATGCGCTGGTGCCAGACGGCCAGTGCCCGGTCGGCGTCGAAGCCGTCGGGGCCGGTGTGGGTCAGGATCAGGCGGGCGCCGTGCCCGGTTCCCTGGCCCAGCTCCCAGCGGACCAGTTCCTCGGGCGGCACCGCGTACTCAAGGACGGCGGGCGGGTTCACCAGGGTCACCGCGCCCGGCAGGAACTCCGGCGCGGTGAATCCGGTGGGTGCCTGATCGCCCGCCGACGGCTGCGCGCCGTCGGCCAGTTCGGCCCAGACGGCCTCGGCGGGGCGTACCAGCTGCCGCTCGAAGCGCACCCGCCGGCCCGCGGGGGTGTCCTCGATAGCGCCTCCACCCAGGTCGAACTGTTCGAGGTAGGCCTCGTGCAGATCGCCGTCGTCGCGGCCCACGTCGACCGGCTCGCCGTCCAGCAGCTGCATCAGGGCGGTCATGCACAGGTGCCAGCCCGAGGCGTAGCTCGCGGCGCCGAAGCGGTCCTCGAAGGTGTGCACGAGGGTGAGCAGCGATCCATCGCCCTCCCGTGCGATCTCCCAACGCAGGTGTTCCTCGCCCCAGTCGAAGGCGAACACCCGTGGCTTGTCGGCCTCGGTGACGCGGCCCGCCGGGCCCACTTCGCGCTCGCCGGGGAGGCGGAAGGTGATCGTCCCGCCGGGGGTGAGGTCGGCCTCGACCTCGGCGGGGAACCAGCGGGCGAGGCTGTCGGGCCGTGTGACGGCCTCCCACACCGCGCGGGGCGGGTGCGGGATCCGGCGCTGCATCCGCAGGGCGGTGCGGCCGTCTTCGGTGGTGAGGGTGTCGCGGTGCGGGTTCATGGGGAGCCGTCCTCCTTGGCGTGGGGGTGCCGTTCGCAGCTGTCGGTGCCGGTGGTCCACAGGTGGCGGTAGGGCGCGAGCCAGGTGTCCAGCTCGGCCAGGGGCGCGGGGTGCAGCGCGTACCAGCGCCGCTGTGCGTCCTGCCGGACCCGCACCAGTCCCGCCTCGCGCAGCACCCTGAGGTGCTTGGAGGTGCCGGGCTGGCTGAGTCCGAGCCGTTCGGTGAGTTCACCGACCAGGTGCGGGCGCTCCAGGAGCAGGTCGAGGATCTTGCGGCGGCTGGGCTCGGCGAGGGCGTCGAACGGTATGGGCATGCCCTGAACGTAGCCGTGGGGCTATATAGCCGCAACGGCATACAGGGGCGTGTGGCGCGGCAGCGGGTGTGACGCGGCCTCACACCTCGCCGTAGGCCTCCCCGCCCAGCTCCAGTACGGCCGTGCCCGCCGTGGCGTCCGCCAGCCAGGCCCGGAAGGCGTCCAGGTCGGACTCCGGCAGGCCCACCTCGATGCGCACATCGGCCCCGTACGTCACGTCGCGCACCGCCCGTCCGGTGGCCCGCAGATCGTTCTCGACCTTGCCGGCGCGCTGGTGGTCGACGGTGACGGTGGCCAGCCGGAAGCGCTGCCGGGTGACGGTGCCCAGCTCGTCCAGGGCTTCGCCGACCACGCCCCCGTAGGCGCGGATCAGCCCGCCGGCGCCGAGCTTGATGCCGCCGAAGTAGCGGGTGACGACGGCGACGACGTACCGCATCTCGCGGCGGACGAGCATCTGGAGCATGGGGACGCCCGCGGTGCCGCCGGGCTCCCCGTCGTCGCTGGCCTTCTGGACGCCGCCGTCGGCCCCGAGCACGTACGCGTAGCAGTTGTGCCGGGCGGTGGGGTGTTCCCTGCGGATGCGGGCGATGAACTCCTGGGCCTCCGCCTCGGTCGCCACCGGCGCGAGCGCGCAGATGAAACGGGACTTGTTGATCTCGATCTCGTGTACGCCCTCGCGCGCGAGCGTGCGGTACTGCTCCTGCATCACGCCACCCTACGTGGCCGTGGGGGCGGGGGAGGAACGGGATGTCTTCCGAGGCCGCGACGGGTTGCCCCTCGGGCCGCGATCGGGTGCCCGGCACCCCTCGGGATCGCCGCTGCCCTCTGTAAGGATGAGGGCAAAGATCCTCGCGGGGGGGTGCGGCTCCGCCCCGTGAGCCGTGACGGGAGGCAGCCATGAGCACCCGCAGGACCTCACTGCCGGGAGTCGGCACCCAGTACGACTTCACCACGCACTCCGGCCAGCACCTCTCCGTGGTCGTCCACCACGACGGCCGGCGCTTCCTCGGCCTGTACGCGGCCGACGACCCCGACTCCTGTCGCGCGACCGTCGCGCTGGACCCGGACGAGGCGACGGCGCTGGCCCATCTGATCGACCGGGCGCCCATCGACGCCGTCCGCACCGACGGCATCGACCTGGTCACCGAGCACATCCAGGTCGGCCCCCGCTCCCCGTACGCGGGCCGGCTGCTGGGCGACACCCGGGCCCGTACCCGTACCGGCGCTTCCATCGTGGCCGTGCTGCGCCGCACCAGCGCCCACCCCTCCCCCGGCCCCGACTTCCGCCTGGCCACCGGGGACACCCTCGTCGCGGTCGGCACCCGCGAGGGCGTGGACACCCTCGCCTCGATCGTCGCGGAGGGCTGACCGTGCACCACACCACCGCACTCCTGATAGAACTCGGCGCGGTCATCCTGGGCCTGGGGCTGATCGGCAGGCTGGCGGGGCGGGTGGGGCTCTCGCCCATTCCCCTGTACCTGCTGGCCGGGCTCGCCTTCGGGCACGGCGGGTTACTGCCCCTGAACGCCAGCGAGGACTTCGTCGCCGTCGGCGCCGAGATCGGGGTGATCCTGCTGCTGCTCCTGCTGGGGCTGGAGTACAGCGCCTCCGAACTCGTCACGAGTCTGCGCACCCAATACCCCTCCGGCGCCGTCGACTTCGCCCTCAACGCGCTGCCCGGCGCCGCCGCCGCGCTGCTGCTGGGCTGGGGCCCGGTCGCCGCCGTCGCGCTGGCCGGAGTGACCTGGATATCCTCCTCCGGCGTGATCGCCAAGGTCCTCACCGACCTGGGCCGCCTCGGCAACCGCGAGACCCCCGTCATCCTGGGCATCCTGGTCCTGGAGGACCTGTCGATGGCGGTGTATCTGCCGCTGCTGACCGCGCTGTTGGCCGGGGTGGGGCTGGCGGGCGGCAGTGTGACGCTGCTGATCGCGCTGGGGGCGGTCGGCGCCGTCCTCTATCTGGCGCTGCGGCACGGCCGGCTGATCAGCCGGGCCGTCTCCTCGGACAATCCCGAGATGCTGCTGCTGGTCGTCCTCGGCCTGACCGTGCTGGTCGCCGGGGTCGCCCAGCAACTCCAGGTCTCCGCGGCGGTGGGGGCGTTCCTGGTGGGCATCGCGCTGTCGGGCGAAGTCGCCGAGGGGGCGCGCAAGCTCCTGACGCCACTGCGCGACCTGTTCGCCGCGGTCTTCTTCGTCTTCTTCGGCCTGTCCACCAGCCCCGCCGACATCCCGCCGGTGCTGCTGCCCGCGCTGCTGCTGGCCCTGGTCACGGCCGTGACGAAGATCGTCACCGGCTGGTACGCGGCCCGCCGGGCCGGCATCGGGCCGCGCGGCCGGCTGCGGGCGGGCGGAGCGCTGGTCGCGCGCGGCGAGTTCTCCATCGTCATCGCCGGACTCGCCACGGCCACCGAGCCGCGCATCGGCCCGATCGCCACCGCCTACGTACTGATCATGGTCATCCTGGGCCCGCTGACGGCCCGTTGGGCCGCGCCCGCCGTCGGCGCGCTGCGCGAAGTCCTGCGGCGCACCACCCGTACGGCGCGCCGGGCGCCCGTACCGGAACAGGCCCCCGCTCCCGCCGAGCGCGCGTCCGTCCCCCGCCCCGCCTCACCGAGCGACCCGCTGCCCCCGCACTGACCCACCGGCCCTCTCCCCCATCGGCACCGGTCGCGCTTCCCCCGCGCGGCCGGATGCCGGCAGAACCGGTCAACCCCGGCGGCAAGCCGCCGACGTCCTTCCCGCGCGCCGTCGGCCAGCTGCCCGTCCACTACAACCACGAGAGCACCGGACGCCCCTACGACCCCGACAACAAGTTCACCTCGAAGTATCTGGATCTGCCCGGAGGGCCGCGGTACGCCTTCGGGTACAAGCTGAGCTACACCGCCTTCGCCCTGGGCGCGCCCCGGCTGAGCACCGGCCGGATCGCGGCCGCCGAGCTGCGCGCGGGCGGCACCGTCGAGGTCGCCGTCTCCGTAGCAACACCGGGGAGCGCACCGGCGACGAGGTGGTCCGGCTCTACGTGCACGACATGGCGGCGAGCGTCGTCCAGCCGGTGCGCAAGCTGCGCGGCTTTCGCCGGGGGACGCTGGAGCCCGGCAAGGCCACCACCGTCCGCTTTTGGCTGACCGCCGAGGACCTCGGCTTCTGGACCGGCTCTCCCCAGGGGGGAGTTCGTCGTCGAACCGGGCCGGATCGACCTCTGCACCGGCAACAGCTCCCGCACCACGACCAAGCGCACCCTCACCATCACCTGACGCGCACCCGCCCGGCACTCCGGGATGACTGTTCGGCAATTGGCGGGAATCTGACCGGACATGGGGGAGGATCGGGGCATGGCAGGTGTGGAGGAGACGCTGCGGGATCTCATGTGCCTCGACGGGGTCATAGGCGCATCGATCGTGGACTATTTCAGCCGTTTCCCCCTCGGAATCGCCGAGGGCGTGGCCGGCCCCGATCTGGTGAAGGCCGCGTACGCCGACACCGATGTCGTACGTGCCAAGCTGTCCGCTCTGGAGCTGCTCGGCTACCGGGTCGACCAGGTGGAGGACATCCTGATCACACTGGACTGCGAGTACCACCTGATCCACCCGCTGTCCCGGCGCAGCCACCAAGGTGTCTTCGTCTACCTGGTCCTGGACCGGCAGCGGACCGACCTCGGCGCGGTGCGCTCCAAGCTGTGGGAGATCGAGCTGCGCCTGGAGCTGTGAGCGCACCGCCCCGCGTCGTCCTGGAGGTCACCGGGCGGGCGCCGCGCCATCCGCGCGCCGCCCGGCCTGCGGGCCGCTCGTCAGACCCAGGTGCCGGTCACGGCCACGGTGGTGACGCCCGGGCCGAAGGCCACCAGCAGGCCGGTGGCACCGGGCCGCGGGGGCCGGGCGAAGGTCTGCTCCAGGACGTCGAGGACGACGACACTGGCCGTGTTTCCGCGCCGGGACAGGGAGTTCTCGCTCAGCTCGAACATCGCCGGTGGATTTCCCAGGCCCTTGCTCACTTCGTACATGATGCGCGGGCCGCCGGTGTGGCCGATCAGGAAGTCGGGCAGCGGGGAGAGCGCGGAGGTCCCGGCGCAGCCAGGTGGCCAATCCCGGCATGGCCTGGGCGACCACTTTAGATATCCGGGGGTTGGTGCCGAAATGGAATCCCGCCTCATCGACTTCGTAGGCGATATGGCCGAGTGTGTCGGGCGCCAGGTCCTCATAGGAGTTCTCCAGCCGGAATCCCGGCCGGTCCTCGCGTACCACGCAGGCCGCGGCCGCGTCGCCGAACAGTGCGGTGGAGATGAACGAGGCGATGCTGTCGTCCTGCGGCTGATAGGAAAGGGAGCACAGTTCGACAGCGACGACCAGGGTCACCGAACGGGGGCGGGCCAGGGCGAGTTCGCGGGCGCGGGCCAGGGCGTAGCCGCCGCCCGCGCAGCCGACCTGGGTGTAGGCGTAGCGCCTGACGCCCCTGCGCAGCCCGGCCCGTTGCGCGATTCGGGGTCGATGAAGTGTCTGGTGTGCACGGAGGTGTTCCGCATCATCGTTGATGCCGTGCGTATCCGGGGATGTGCACGGTGCCGCTCGGCCGTATGTGAAACGGCCTCGTCGAGCGTGACGGTGTGATCGGGCAGGCAAAGGGCCGGAAGGCAGACCGTGGACACACTGCTCCCTGGGGGGAATTGAGGGGATCAATCGATGGGGACAGCCCATCACACGCGAAGGGCCCCGTCAGCACTTCTCGTCTTACGGAATTCTTACGTCCAACGCCGCTGCCGGAAAAGGCCGTTGCGCCGCCTTGCCCCGGCACCGGCGCCCGGCACACTGTGGACACCGGGCAGCGCGCCTGCCGCACGGCGCGGCCGGTGCAGGCGCTGCCGGCTGGAGCCCCCATGTCCGTCGCCCGTCGTGGAAATGCCGCCCGATTCCGTGTGTCCCTGCCGGTGGCCGCAGTGGTCCTGGCCGTTGTCGGGCTGTGCGTCGCGACGCTGCGCCTGTGGCGGCCCGCCGCGTCCGGTCCGGGCGATGGCCGGGGGCCGGGCGGCGCCGGTGTGCGCGAGCCGCGGCGCCCCGCGCCCGGCCCGCCCGGTGACACCGTCGCCGTCCCCGTACCCGACGGCTCGTAGATCCCCGGGTGGCCGCGCACACCACGCGCGGCCACCGGGACCGTCCCTCAGCCCCTGCGCCCGCGCCTCAACTGCCATACGAAGTACGGCGTCCCGATGAGTGCGGCCAGCAGGCCGGAGGGGATTTCCGCCGGGGCGATGACGACCCGGCCGACCGTGTCCGCCGTGACCATGAGGGCCGCGCCCAGGAGTGCGGCCAGCGGGAGCATGCGGTGCGCGCGGGAGCCGGTGAGCATGCGGGCGGCGTGCGGGGCGACCAGCCCCACGAAGGCCACCGTGCCGACGACGGCGACCGCGCAGGCGGCCATGGCGACGGCCAGCGTCAGTGCCGCCAGCCGGGCGCGCTCCAGGGGCAGGCCCAGCGTGCGCGGGGTGTCCTCGCCCAGCGCCAGCAGGTCGACCCGGCGGAAGGAGTACGCCAGCAGGGGCGCGGCGGCCACGGCCACCACGGCGAGCATCGCCAGGTCGGTGCTGTCGCGCGCGTAGGTGGAGCCGGAGAGCCAGGTCAGGGCCTGGGCCACCTGGAACTGGGCGCCGGACACCAGGTAGTTGGTGGCCGCCGTGGTCAGCGCGAAGGTGCCGATGCCGACCAGTACCAGGCGTTCGGGCGCCACCGCCCCCTTGCGGCGCGAGAGCCCATAGGTGAGCGCGAAGGCCGCGGCGCCGCCGATCAGGGCGGCGACGGGCAGCATGGCGTACGGCACGCCGGGCAGCGCGATCACCACGAGGACCGCGCCGAAGCCCGCTCCGCCGCTCACCCCCATGACCGTCAGGTCGGCGAGCGGATTGCGGGAGACGGCCTGCACGATGCCGCCCGCGACGGCCAGCAGTGCCCCCGCCAGGGCCGCGACCAGCAGCCGTGGCAGCCTAAACTCCAGCACCACGCTGCGCACCAGGTCGTCCCCGCCGGTCAGCAGCTGCGCGAAGTCGCCCAGTGGGACGGCGATATCGCCCAGCAGCAGCCCCGCGGCCAGCAGCGCGCACAGCGCGAGCGCCGCCGTCAGCAGCAGGGGCGGGAAGGCGGGTCTGCGGCCTCGGCGGGTGGGCATGGCCGTGCCGGGCGCGGCCGGTTCGACGGGCAGGCGCCGGGCGAGCCACAGGAAGACCGGTGCGCCGAAGAGCGCGGTGACCACACCGGCCGGGACCTCGTTGCCGGTCGGCGAGGTGATCCGGGCGAGCAGGTCGGCGGCGAGCAGCAGGGTGGCGCCCCACAGTGCGGCGGCGGGCAGCAGCACCGCGTGTCTGCGGACTCCGGCGAAGCGCACGAGGTGGGGTGCGGCCAGGCCGACGAAGCCGATGGGCCCGGTGACGCTGACCGCGACCGCCGCGAGGAAGACGGACAGCAGGACCGCGTACAGCCGCATCCGGCCGACGTTGACGCCCAGTGCGCGCGCGGTCTCGTCGCCGGTGCCCAGGATGTCCAGCGTACGGGCCAGCAGCAGGCCGCCGACCAGCCCGGCGGCGAGCAGTGGCACGACGGTCAGCGACCGCGCGCTGTCGGCGACGGCCAGCGAGCCGTGGCCCCAGAAGAAGACCGCGCCGGTCTCCTCCTCAAAGAGCATGACCAGCACCGCGGTGACGCTGGACAGGGCGAGGGTGACGGAGACCCCGGCCAGGACGAGGTGGGCGGGTCTGCCGCGGGAGCCGCCGGCGACGGTGTGCACCAGGGCGGCGGCCAGCAGTCCGCCGGTGAACGCGACGCCGCCGCGCGGCAGGTCGCCCAGCGTCAGCCCGGTGATGGCGCAGACCGCCACGGCAAGGTAGGCGCCGGCGGTCACGCCCAGGGTGTCGGGCGAGGCGAGCGGGTTGCGTACCGAGGACTGCAACAGCGCGCCGGACAGGGCGAGTGCGGCCCCGCCGACCAGTCCGGCCAGGGTGCGTGGCAGCCGTCCGCCGAGCAGTACCGCGCGGGCGGTGCCGTCGTCCTGGCCGAAGAGCAGGCCGAGCAGATCGCCCAGGCCCACGCCGCTGCGGCCGTAGCTCAGGTGCAGCGCGGTGATCAGGAGCAGTGCGAGCACCCCGCCCGAGACGACGGCGGCCGGGCCGGCCACGAAGCGTCGTGTCCGGCCCGGGGCGCTCACCGAAGGGGTGGGAGCGGTGGTGGTCATGAAGTGAGCGCGTCCGCGATGTCGCCTGCGGCCTGGGCGGTGGAGAAGGGGCCGCCGAAGAACCACGTGCCGGGGTTCAGGGCGTGCACCCTCTCGCCCTTGGTGAAGTCCAGGCTCTTCCACAGGGCGTTCTTGGGCAGGGCGGTGGCGAAGACGTCGTCGTTCTTGGCGGCGACGTAGACCAGGCTGGACTTCTCCACGGGCTTGAGGCCCTCCACGTCCACCTTGCTCATGCCGTACGCGTCGGCCTTGCCGCTCCAGGCGTTCTTCAGGCCGAGCTTGGGCAGCAGGGCGCCGGGGATGGTGGAGTCGGTGAGGATCTCCACGGTGGCGGCGCCGTTGGTGGTGTAGCCGCGGGCGACGGTCACCGGGGAGCCGGCCTTCTTGCCGTCGGCGATCTTCTTCTTGGCGGCCTCGACCTTGGTGTCCAGGTCCTTGAGGGTCTTGTCGGCGGCCTCCTGCTTGCCGGTGGCGGTGCCGATCGTCTTCAGCGTGGCCCGCATCTCGTCGTACTCGCCGCCCTTGGCGTACGGGTCGAACATCAGGGTCGGCGCGATGTCGCTGAGCTGCTTGTAGTTGGCCGAGGAGCGGATCTTGGAGGTGAGGATCAGGTCCGGCTTGAGGGCCTTGATGGTCTCCAGGCTGGGGGCCTGGCGGGTGCCGACGTCCTTGACGCTCTTGTCGAAGCGCGGACCGGCGGTGACCCACTGGCCGTAGCCCTTGATGTCGGCGACGCCGGCGGGCTGGACGCCGAGCGCGAGCAGGTCCTCGGCGTAGGTCCACTCCAGGGCGACGATCTTCTTGGCGGGGGCCGTGAGCTTGTGCTCGCCCTTGATGTCGGTGACGGAGAGGGAGCCGTTCTTGGCGGCGTCGTCCTTCTTGCCGCTGTCGGCACCGGCCTTCTCGCCCGCCGAGCCGCAGCCGGCGGCGGCGAGCGCGAGGAGTGTGACGGCCATGAGGGCGGGGAGAGTTCGCTTGACTGGCATGAGCGGAGATTCCTTCGTGAGGGTCACGAGTGTGACGCGTCCGCGGGCGCGGGTTCGCGCCAGGACGGCAGACAGGTGGGGACACCTGTGCGGGGGTCTTGGGCGATGGTCGTCTCGATGCCGAAGGCGGTGCGGATGTTCTCCTCGGTCATGACCTGGGCGGGGGTGCCCGAGGCCACGATCCGGCTGCCGGCCAGGACGACCATCGCGTCGGAGAACGCGGCGGCCTGGTTGAGGTCGTGCAGGACGACGGCGACGGTGATGCCGTGCTCGTCGGCGAGGCGGCGCACCAGCCTCAGCACCTCGATCTGGTAGCGGATGTCGAGGTAGGTGGTGGGCTCGTCGAGCAGCAGCAGCCCGGTGCGCTGGGCCAGTGCCATGGCGATCCAGGCGCGCTGGCGCTCGCCGCCGGAGAGCTGGTCCAGCGGGCGCTCGGCCAGCGGCCCCAGCTTGGTGGCCGCCAGCGCCCAGTCGATGGCCTCCCGGTCCTCCTGTCCTGTGCTGCGGGCCAGCAGTCCCTGGTGCGGGTGGCGCCCGTAGGCGACCAGCTCCTGGACGGTGACCCCGGCGGGGACCAGCGGGGACTGCGTCAGGAAGCTGAGCTTGCGGGCCAGTTCGCGCGGCTTGTACGAGCTCAGCTCGCGGCCGTCCAGGACGACCTGGCCCGCCTGTGGGGTGTGCAGCTGGGCCAGGGCGCGCAGCAGGGTGGACTTGCCCGAGCCGTTGGGGCCGACCAGGGCGGTGACCTCGCCGGGTGCCAGGGCGACGCTGATGTCCCGCACGACGGGCTCACCCCCGTGGCCGAGGGTGAGCTGCGCCGTGCTGATCTCGATGCTCATGCGAGGGGGTTGGGGACCGTGCCGTTGGGGCGCAGGGCGTGCCGCAGCGCCCGGTCGACGTACTTGGTGACCACGAGGCGGTCGGTGTTGAAGGGGTAGCGCGGGAAGTCGGTGTCGAGCATGTCGAACTCGGCGAAGCGCTCGGCCTTCTCGGGGAAGCGCTTGTGGTAGGCGACGACCGCGTCCCGTACCAGCTGCCAGAACTTCTCCTCGGCGACGCCCAGCTGCTCGGCGGCGATCGGCGCGAGGTAGCGGAAGTGGCCCAGCAGCAGCTGGTCGACGACGTGCTGGCGGATGACTACGGGGTTCTTGCGGGGCAGTACGTGGTCGTAGCCGTCGGGCTCGGGGCCGCGCTCGGGGACGGGGGTGTGCGAGACGGAGACGTCGTCGACGAAGTCCTTGAGGAACAGGCGGCGCGGCACGTCGTTCGCGTCGTAGCCGATGAGGGTGTTCTGGCCGTGCGGGTTGAAGGTGATGCCGTAGGTGTAGAGGACGTGCAGCACGGGGGTCAGGACGGTCTCGAAGAGGCGGGAGAGCCATTCCTCGGCGGGCAGGCCGGAGCTGCGGGCCAGTTCGGCGGCGAAGGAGGTGCCCTGCTCGTCGATGTGCAGCAGGGAGGCGAAGGTGCGGACCCGCTCGCCCTCGTCCTGGCGGGTGGTCACCGAGGTGCGCCAGATGCAGCCGAGCGCCTCCAGGTGGTGGTAGGGCACCTCCGGGACGCGGTCCAGGTAGGGGTGGCGCACGGTGACGGAGGCGATCTCGCCGAGGAAGACGGTGCGCAGCTCGTCGCGCAGGACGGGGTCCTTGTCCAGCAGGCCGGTCAGCCACTGGGTGGTGACGGGGGCGCCCTGGGTGCAGTGCGGCGGGATGCCGCGCCAGATCAGGGTGTTGATGATCTTCAGCGGGACCTTGACGTCGTAGCGGCCGCGCTCGCTCATGTTGGTCATGGTGCGTACGGACTGCTGCGGCAGGTAGGCGTCCGCGCTCTCGCCGAGCGGGATGATGCGGCGCTGGGCGACCTCGCCCGCGTACAGGACCTGGACGGCGTGGTCCCACTGCCAGGGGTGGACGGGCATCCAGACGTAGGCATCCGGGTCGCAGCCGGCCTGCTCGATGCGGGAGCGGAAGGCGGCGATGGTCTCGGCGCCCAGCTCGTGCTCCATGACGGAGCGTTCGCTCAGCTCGGAGGTGCCGCGGAACTCGGCCAGGCCCCGGTGGACGGCGATCCACTGCATGCGTACGAGCTGCTGGGACTCGGGGGCGTAGGCCCGTACGTCGGTGGCGGAGAAGCCGATGCGGCCCTTGTTGGCGACGAGGGTGGGGTGCCCGGTCATCTGGCACTCCAGCTCGGCGTGGCCCAGCTCGCGCAGCTCGGCCGCGGTGGCGCCGCCGTGCTCGATGCGGGCGGCGTCCACGGCCAGGGTGGCGGAGACCTCGGTGAGGTACATGCCGAGCGTGGGGGCGTCGGTGCCGATGGTGTCCGCGCAGTCGACGAGGAACTGCTGGGCGTCCCAGGCGGGCGTCTCGATCTCGTTGCCGAGCAGGCCGGCCGCGCCGCGGGTGACCGAGGCGCCGTCCACGCGCCAGGAGCCGAGCGCACCGTGGGTGGCGCTGAAGACGTAGGAGACCCCGCTGTCCAGGTCGATGCGGTAGCGGCCGTCCGTGTCCTCCAGCGGAGCGGGCTTGATCAGTTCCTCGAAGGCGAACTCGGAGAGCGTCTTGGCGAGCAGGCGGCGGTTGGCCTCGCGCCAGGACTCGGGGGTGACGTTTGCGAGTTCGGGGACGGGGTGGCTGCCCGGTGCGGTCGGTGCGGACATGAGGTGGAGCCTTTCGTCGTGGTGGTGCGGTCCGTCAGGGGCCGGCCGGTCAGGCCGTGGCGAAGGTCTGGAAGGCGCTGCGCTTGGGCAGTTTGAAGAGGTCGCGGCCGGTGACGGCGTTGAGGATGCAGGCTCCCCGGTAGGCGCCGATGCCCAGGTCGGGGGCGGCCGCGCCGTGGGTGTGCAGCTCGGCGTTCTGGACGAAGAGGCCCGCGCCGACCTGGGGGACGGTACGGATGCGGTGGCCCGCGGTGACGTCGTAACGGCCCTTGTCGTCCCAGGCGATGAGGTCCTTGACGGGGTCCAGGCAGCCGGGGTCGCGGGGTCCGTAGCCGGTGGCGGCGATGACCGCGCCGGTCTCCAGGGTGCCCTCGCGGTCGGTGTCGGCGTGCTGGATGCCCAGGCGGACCGTGCCGGTGGTGGCGTCGCGCTCGGCGCCGGTGAGGGCGGTGGCGGGCAGCAGGCGTACGGCCGGGCGGTCGCCGTCGAGCATGTGGTCGTACAGCTCGCTGTGGATGAGGTCGATGGTCTCGGTGTCGATGCCCTTGTGCAGCTGCCACTGGGAGGCGATGAGGCGGTCGCGGACGTCGGGGGCCAGGCCGTTGAAGTACCGCATGTACTCGGGGGTGGTGTACTCCAGCACCAGCTTGGAGTAGTCCAGCGGTGCGAAGCCCCAGGAGCGGGTGAGCCAGGTGATGGCCCAGCCCGCGTCGCGCTGGCGGCGCAGCAGGTCCAGGAAGACCTCGGCGCCGGACTGCCCGGAGCCGATGACGGTGATCTCCTGGACGCCGTCGGCGGCGAGCTTGTCGATGCGGTGCAGGTGCTCGCCGGAGTGGAACACCCGCTCCCCCGCGACGCCTTGGAGCGCCTCGGGCAGCAGCGGCTCGCTGCCGACGCCGAGCACGACGTTGCGGGCGAGCCGGGTACGGGACTCACCGGTGGCCACCTGACGCAGCGTCAGCTGCCACAGGTCGCGGTCCGCGTCCCACGCCAGCTGTTCCACCTCCGTGCCGAAGTGGCAGTCGGGCAGGTTGGCGGCGGCCCAGGCGCAGTAGTCGGCGTACTCGCGGCGCGGCATGTGGAAGCGCTCGGAGATGTAGAAGGGGTACATCCGGTCGTGCTCGATGAGGTAGTTGAGGAACGACCAGCGGCTGGTGGGGCGGATCAGGGAGACCAGGTCGGCCAGGAAGTTGACCTGGAGCGAGGCCCAGTCGAACATCAGGCCGGGGTGCCAGTCATAGGCGGGGCGCCGGTCGTAGGAGGCGAAGGACACCTCGCCCACCTCGTCGGCCAGCGCCGACAGGGACAGGTTGAACGGCCCGATGCCGATCGCCGCGAGGTCCAGGATCTCGGCGGTGGTGTGCTGCGGCTCACGCGTCACGGAACTCTTCCTCCAACTCAACGGCCTGACCGGCCCGTACGACCGCGTTCAGCAGTTCGTCGATGTCGCCCTTGCGGGCCTGCGGGTTGAGCAGCGTGAACTTCAGGTGCACGGCTCGGTTGCCCTCTTCGTCGGCGGCGTCGGTGCGGCCGATGAGCGCGGATCCCTCGCGCAGCATGCGGCGGCGCAGTTCGCCGTTGACGGCGTCCGCCGCGGCCGGGTCGTCGCTGGCGTAGCGGAAGACGACGGTGGTGAGGGTGGCCTTGGCGGTCAGGCGCAGCCGGGGGTGTTCCTCGATGCGCTCCTGGGCGTAGCGGGCCAGGTCGTGGCAGGCGTCCAGCATGGCGCCGATGCCTTCGCTGCCCAGCGCGAGGAAGGTGGCGGCGGCCTTGAGGGCGTCGGCGCGGCGGGTGGTCTGCAGGGACAGGCCCAGCAGTCCGTCGTAGCCGGCCTCGCCGTCGTCGTCGGGGTTGAGGTAGGCCACCCGCAGACCGGTGGTGGGGGTGAAGTCGGCCGCCTCGCGGGCGAGCAGGACGCTGGTGGCGGCGGGCTGCCAGGCGGTCTTGTGCAGGTCCAGGGTGATGGTGTCGGCTTCTTCGATGCCGTCCAGCAGCGGTCTCATACGGTCGGAGAAGAGCGCGCCGCAGCCGTAGGCGGCGTCCACGTGCATGCGGATGCCGTGTTCGCGGGCGACGGCGGCGATCGGCCGCAGCGGGTCGATGGAGCCGTAGTCGGTGGTACCGGCGGTGGCGACGACGGCGATGGGCAGTTCGCGGTCCGCGTCCAGCGCGCTCAGCGCGGCTTCCAGTGCGGCGGGCCGCATCCGGTTCTCGGCGTCCACGGGGACGGGCCGCACCGCGTCCTCGCCCAGGCCGAGCACGGCGCAGGCGCGGGCGACGGAGAAGTGGGCCAGTTCGGAGCAGAAGACGACCGGGCTCAGGGCCAGGCCGGTGAGGCCCTCGCCGCGTACGTCGCGCAGCTTGGCGGTGGCCGCGTCGCGGGCGATGAGCAGCGCCTGGAGGTTGGAGGCGCTGCCGCCGGGGGTGAGCAGGCCGCCGGACTGCGGTCCGTATCCGGCCAGTTCGGTCAGGCCCTTGATCAGGCGGCGCTCGACCTCGACGGCATAGGGGCCGCTGTCCCAGGTGTCCACGGAGGCGTTGAACACCGAGGCCAGGACGTCGGCGGCGGCCGCGATGGTCAGCGACGGCGGCTGGAGGTGGGCGGCGGCGCGCGGGTCGGCGAGGTCGACGGTGCCCTCGGCATAGGCCCGGGCCAGCGCGAGGACCGCGTCCCGTCCGCCGCCGGTGCGCGGCAGCACGCCGTCGGGCAGCTGGTCGTCGACCAGGCGGGTCAGCTCCTGCGGGCTCATGGCGGGCAGCGGCCCGGTGCGGCGGCGCAGGCCGGTGGCGGCTTCCCGGGTGAGTTCGGCGACCAGCCGTCCGACCTCCGCCAGTCCCGCGGGGTCGGCCGCGAGCAGTTCGGGTTCGAGGAGCAGGGGCGGGGTCGGTGCGGGCGGGGCGTGGCCGGATATGGCGCTACCGGGCATCGTCATGGTGGTTCCTGGGTGTCCCTTTGTCTGGGTGGTCTCAGCGGTCGGCTGCGGTGGCGGTGGCCGCGAACGCGGCTGAGGGGGAGGCCGCTTGGGGCATATCGGTGGGCGCCGTACGGGTGCGTACGGCGGTGAGCGGCGCGATCAGGGCCAGTGCCGCACAGAGCGCGGCGCCGGCCACGAGCGGGGCGGCGAGCGCGGCGGACGCGGTGGCGGTGGCCAGCATGGGGGCGAGCAGCAGCCCGCAGGTCTGGGCGGCGGCGACCAGGCTGTAGGCCGGTCCGGTTCCGGACACCGTCAGCACCCGCTCGTCCAGGGCGACTTGGCCAAGCCCCAGGCCCGCGCCGAACAGCAGCCGGGCCACGGCCAGCGGCGCGACGTCGGCGCCGGCCGCCTGCCAGGCCAGTCCCGCCGCCGCCAGGGCCAGGGCCAGTGGCAGCAGCCACGCGCCCAGGCGCCGGCGCAGGGCGCACGCCGCGGGGAGGACGGCGAGCACGGCCAGGTGCGGCAGGACGAACAGCAGGGCGGCGACGGTGGTGGACGCCCCGCCCGCCGTGGCGTACTCGGTGAAGTAGGGGCGTACGGCGTACAGGGCAACGGCGTTGGCCAGGACGAAGCCGGCCAGGCCGATCAGTGCGGCGCGCGGCGGGGCCGTCGCGGCATCGGCCGGCGCCGGGGCGGCGGGCTGCCGTCCCTGCCTGCGCAGCAGGGCGATGCACGCCACCAGCAGCACCGTCTCGACGACGGCGAGCAGCGGCAGCGCGAGCCGCGGCCGGGGCACCGAGATCACGACGGTGCCCAGCAGGGTCGCCGCGATGGAGGCCGCGTGCAGCACGGCGACGTACTGCACGACGCCGGGCAGCAGTCCCCGCGGGTGGCTGCGCGCTATCGAGGGATAGGCCAGCAGCACCACGGACTTGGCCACCACCAGCGCGACCGACAGCGCGCTGAAGACCGCGTAGCTGGGGGCCAGGGCGAGCGAGGCCGCCAGGATCACCGCGGCGGTCTGCCCGGCCGTCACCAGCCGGGGCAGCGACATGTGCCGGGTGGCCCGGCCCCACAGCGGCAGCGCGATGACGGCCGCCAGCTGACAGGCCATCAAGAACGCGCCGGTCGCGGCGAGATCGCTCACCCCGTAGGCCGTACGGAACAGCTTCGGGTAGAACGGGGCGAGTGCCGACTGTGTCGCCATGTGCAGCCCGGCCGCGCCGAGCAGCACCGCCCGGCCGTCGGTGCCGCCGCGCCCCACCGTCACGGGGTACGCTCGCGGATCATGAAGGCGGCCCGCTTGTCCGGGAGGTCCAGCTCCCGCAGCTTGCGAAAGCCCGCCCGCTCGAAGGCCCGCACGGAGCGCTCGTTGCGTATGTCGGGCTCGGCCACCACCTTTTCCGCGTACGGGTCGGCCGCCAGCTGCCAGTCGGAGACGGCCCGCAGCAGTTGGGCGCCCAGCCCCCGGCCGCGGAACTTCGAGGGCCCCAGCAGCAGGTGGACGCCGGCGTCGCGCGCCCTGGCGTTGTAGTGGTTGGCCAGCGGGTCCAGATCGGCGCGGTACAGCTCCCAGTAGCTCATGGGCGAGCCGTCCAGGCAGCCTATGTAGGGCGTGGAGTGCCCGCTGGCCACCTGCTGGCGCAGATAGGCCTGGATCTGCTGCTCGGGCTGGGCCATCTCCCAGAAGCGGGCGACCTCGGGGTCGTTCATCCAGGCGTGTACGCGTGCCAGGTCGGCCACCGGGTCGACCTGGCGCAGCGAGAAGACCGTGCCGTCCTCCAGCTCGCGCCGGGCCTCCACGCCAATGGTGCCGGACGTGCCCTGGCCGGACGTCATCGGCGCACCTCCGCGATCGGGTTGGCGATGTCCACGTACACCGACTGGGCCTCCAGCGGGCCGGTCAGCTCGTCCATGCCGCGTACGCGGGTGAGCAGGTTGGCCTTGCAGCTCAGGGTCGGTGCCTCGCGCAGGATGGTGGCCAGGCGCAGCCGTTCGCCGTGGTCGGCGGCGAGCTTGGCCAGGGCGTCGTCCGCGCGGTGCAGCAGGGCGCTCTCGGGTGCCAGGCCCTCGGAGCCCAGGGCGCCCACCAGGCCGAGCATGTTGTTGATGCCGACGTAGTAGGCCAGCCGCTCGTCGATGACCTCGTCCTGGACGTAGGTGCCCAGGTTGCGGCCGACGTCGGGGATCCAGTCGTACAGGGCGGTGCTGCGGGTGGGCGAGAAGTAGTAGCCCTGGTTGTCGCGGTAGCGGCCGCCGACGGGCCAGCCGTCCTCGTTCAGGACGACCAGGGTGTTCTGCTGGTGCGCCTCCAGGCCCAGGCCGTAGGTCGCGTACAGCCACAGCACGGGGGTGACGACGGCGTCGAGGTAGCGGGCGAACCACTCCTGCGCGACGTCGGCGACCGGCCGCCCGGTGCGCTCGGCCAGGCCGCGTACGAGGGTGGCGAGCTGTGAACTGCCGCCCGCCGCGGGCAGGTCGGGGCGCACCGAGACCAGGCCCGCCATGCACACGGCGCGCTCGTCGCTGCGGAAGGGGTTCTCGCGGACGACGACGTCCAGGCCGCTGGGGGTGCCGTCGGGTGCGTCGACGGCGATCCAGGCCGGGTCGCGCACGATGCCGAAGCCGGGGTGGGCCGCGCGCAGCGCGTCGTCGAGCCCGGCGGCCAGCAGCCGGTCGACCTCCAGGCCGCGCTCCAGCTCCACCCGCATGTTCTCGCGGCGGGAGTTGGTGATGCGCAGGCCCAGGGAGAACTTGAGCATGACCGGGGCGTCGGCGCGGTAGAGGGTGCGCACGGAGGAGGTCGGTGACCAGTCGGGGCCCGCGGGGCCCAGGTCGTGCAGCAGTCCGGCGTCCAGCAGGGCGCGTACGCCGGGGCGGCTGAGCACATCGCGGGCCTGCCAGGGGTGGGCGGGCACCAGGACGGTCCCGGCGGGTGCCCGCACGCTGTCGCCCGCGAGTTCGGCCATCAGCTCCTGGGCGGAGCGCTCCAGGGCGGAGTCGGCCGCGACGACGCAGGGGTCGGCGGCGAACCAGTGCAGCGGGAAGGCGCCGCGCAGTTCGGGCGAGTAGGCCTCGGTCTCGGCGTCGGTCAGTCCCTCGCGGCTCTTGGGCGTGGGGTGCAGCGGGTGGCCGATGATCAGGGCCTGTTCGCCGGCGAGGAAGGGAGTGGTGCCCTCGGGGTCCTCGGTCGCCCGGCCGCGGGCCCGTACGAAGTGGGCGATCCGGCGGGTGGAGTCGGTGACCCGGCCGGTCAGGTCGGCGACCGCCTCCGGGTCGGCGGCCGCGGTCTCCACCGCGATCAGGGCGGCGAGTACGGGAGCTGCCAGGGGCGTGCCGGTGTGCAGCCGGGCCGGGCCGAAGCGGTGCCAGCCGACGGCGGACCAGTGGGTGACGGGGGCCTCGACGGCGGTGCCGGAGGCGGCGAAGTCCAGGCGCAGGGTGCCGTCGGCGGGCCGGGTCACGCCGGTTTCGCGCACCCAGCAGCGCAGCAGGTTCTCGGTGGCGGCTGCATCCGCGGTGACACAGGAGTCGATGGGGGCGGTGTGGCCTACCGGCTCCGGCGGATGCTGGTGGTCCAGCGGCGAGCTCATGGGATCTCTTTCTCTCTGACGGCCGAAGGAATAATTAGGTAAGGCTTACCTAGTACGCAAGTCCCCGTGCGGAGCCGGGATATGCCGCGGGGCCTGCGAAACGGGGTCCAGGCCGAAGGTGGTGAAGGCCGTCCGCTTGGGCAGCGGGTAGGCATCAGTGCCGGTGAGGGCGTTGAGGATGACGGCGCTGCGCCAGGCCGCGAGGCCCAGATCGGGGGCGCCGACACCGTGGGTGTGGCGCTCGGCGTTCTGTACGAACACCGAACCCCCGATCCCTTCCCCGAGCACGATCCGGTGCGCCTCGTCGATCTGCGGGCGCCCGGAGCCGTCGCGCTGCACCTGCGGCAGCAGCGACTCGATCAGGCCGTCGACGGGGCGCTCGGCGTAGCCGGTGGCCAGCACCACGGCATCCGTCAACAGCCGTGCCTGGCTGTGCTGTTGGCCGTGTTCGACGCCCAGCTCGATGCGGCCCTGTACCTGGCGCGCGCCGCACACGCCGACGCCGGGGGTGAGCACCGCGTCGGGCCAGCCGCCCTCCAGCGTGCGCTGGTAGAGCTCGTCGTGGATCTCGCCGAGGGTGTCCCCGCTGACGCCCTTGTAGAGCTGCCACTGCTCGGGCACCAGGCGGTCGCGTACGGGCTCGGGCAGGCCGTGGAAGTAGCGGGTGTAGTCGGGCGTGAACTGCTCAAGTCCCAGCTTGCTGTACTCCATCGGCGCGAAAGCCGGAGTGCGCGCCAGCCAGGTCAGCCCCTCACGGCCCTGGGGGCGCCGGCGCAGCAGGTCCAGGAAGACCTCGGCGCCGGACTGTCCCGAGCCGATGACGGTGATGTGCTCGGCGGCCAGCAGCTGTTCGCGCTTGTCGAGGTAGTCGGCGGAGTGCCAGACGGGGGCCTCGGGGTCGTCGGTGAGCGGGCGCAGCGGCTCGGGGACGCTGGGCGCCGTACCGACGCCGAGGACGAGGTGGCGGGCGAAGACGCGGCCCACGCCCTCGGCTCCCCCGTCGGCGTCCAGGCGGGTGAAGTCCACCTCGAAGGCGCCCCGTCCGGCGTCCCAGCGCACCGTGTCCACCTGGTGGCCGAAGCGGCAGGACGGCAGCTGTCCGCTGACCCAGCGGCAGTAGGCGTCGTACTCGGCGCGGTGTATGTGGAAACGCTCGGCGAAGTAGAAGGGGAAGAGGCGCTCGCGGGTCTTGAGGTAGTTCACGAAGGACCATGGGCTGGTCGGCTCCACCAGGCTCACCAGGTCCGCCAGATAGGGGACTTGGAGGCTGGCGCCCTCGATCAGCAGGCCGGGGTGCCAGTGGAAGGCGGTGCGCTGTTCGAGGAAGGCGCAGCGCAGCCCCGGCAGGCCGTCGGCGAGGGCGGCGAGGGAGAGGTTGAAGGGGCCGATGCCCACCCCGAGCAGGTCGAGGACTTCTTCTTCGGCGTTCATCGCGTCTCTCCCTCGGTGCTGAGGTCGGCGCCGGCGCCGTCAGGGGCGTCGGCGGGGGCGGACCGGCGTGCCCGGATCGCGCTTTCGGCGACGAGCTTGAGCAGCCCCTCCAGGTCGGCTGCCTGGGTGGTGGGGTGCAGCAGGGTGGCCTTGAGCCAGAGGCGGCGCTGCCCTCCGGTGTCCTCGGCGATCGCCCGGCCCAGGACGGCGCGCCCTTCGGCGAGCAGCATCCGGCGTACCTCCGCGACGAGTTCGTCGCCTTCGGCCGCGGGCAGCGCGTCGGCCGCCACGGGCCGGAACAGCACGGTGCTGATGCCCACGCCGCCGGGGCGCAGCCGCAGCTCGGGATGGTCCTGGACGGCCTGCGCGAACCCTTGTGCCGTCGCGACGCAGTGCTCGACCAGCTCGCCCAGTCCTCTGCGGCCCAGCGCCCGCAGGGTGACGGCTATCTTCAGCGCGTCGGGTCTGCGGGAGGTGCGTATGGAGCGCCCGAGCAGGTCGGGCAGCCCCGCTTCGGTGTCGTCGTCCGCGTTGAGGTAGTCGGCCCTGAAGGCCAGGTGGTCCAGCGCGGCCGCGTCCGCGACGGCCAGCACACCGGCGGCGACCGGCTGCCAGCCCAGCTTGTGCAGGTCGAAGGTGACCGAGACCGCGGACTCGATGCCCGCCAGCCGCGGCGCCAGCGCGTCGCTGAACAGCAGCGGGCCGCCGTAGGCCGCGTCCACGTGCAGTTCGGCGCCGTGGGCGGTGGCCACCTGGGCTATCTCGGGCAGCGGGTCGATGCGGCCCTCGTCGGTGGTGCCCGCGGTGGCGACCACCAGGACGGGTACGGAGCCGGGGCCCGAGCACTCGGCCAGTACGCGCTCCAGCGCGGCGGGCACCATCCGCCCCGCCTCGCACTCCACCGTGACGGGCGTGGGCAGGCCCAGCATCCAGGCGGCGCGGTGCACGCTGTGGTGCGCGTTGGCCCCGCACACCACCTGTACGGAGCGGGCGCCCACCGTACGGGCGCGCTCGCGGGCCAGCAGCAGGGCCACCAGGTTGGACTCGGTGCCGCCGCTGGTGACGATCGCGTCGGGCTGCGGGCTGCTGGGGTAGACGAGCGCGGCCAGCGCGTCCGTCACGCCTTCCTCGACCACCGCGGCGGCGGGCGCCTGGTCCCAGGAGTCCATCGAGGGGTTGAGGGCGGAGGCGGCGAGGTCGGCGGCCGCGGCCACGGCCAGCGGCGGGCAGTGCAGATGGGCCACGCAGTGCGGGTCGGCGGGGTCGGCGGCGCCGCGGGCGGTGGCGCGTACCAGGGTGCGCAGCGCCTCGTCGGCGCCGGTGCCGGTCTCCGGCAGGAACGGCGAACAGGCCGTCCGCACTTGGTCGGTGACGTCCTCGGGGCCGCCTTCGGGCAGCGGCCCGCCGCGCTCTATGGCGCCTTCGGCGAGGGCGTCCAGCACCACATCGGTCAGGTCCCGCAGCACTTCGGGTCCCTCGCAGCCACCGGCCGGCGCGGTTGACAGGTCGTCATGGGTCACGCGGCACGCTCCACGGCGCGCAGGGCCGCGGCGATGCGGTCCACCACCGAGTCGGCCTCGTCGTCGGAGAGCACCAGCGGCGGCAGCAGCCGCAGTACGTGGTCCTCGCGGCCGCCGAGCTCCAGCATCAGGCCCTGTTCCAGGCAGGCGGCGCGCAGCGCGTGGGCGAAGGAGGGGTGGGCGGGCAGCGAGCCCAGGGCGTCCGGGGCACCGTCGGGGTCGACCAGCTCGACGCCGATCATCAGGCCGCGGCCGCGCACCTCGCCGATCTGCGGGTGGGCGTCGGCCAGTTCGATCAGTGCGCGGCGCAGCCGCTCGCCCAGTTTCTCGGCGCGCTCGGCCAGTTGCTCCTCGGCGACGGTGCGCAAGGTGATACGGCCGGCGGTCATCGCCAGGGTGTTGCCGCGGAAGGTGCCGGTGTGCGCGCCGGGCCGCCAGGCGTCCAGTTCGGGCCGGTAGGCGATCACGGCGAGCGGCAGCCCGCCGCCGACCGCCTTGGAGGTGACCAGGATGTCCGGGGTGATCCCGGCGCGTTCGCAGGCCCAGAAGTGGCCGGTGCGGCCGATGCCGGTCTGCACCTCGTCGACGATGAGCACCACGCCGCGCTCGGCGGTGATCCGGCGGACCTCCCGCAGCCAGCCGTCCGGCCCCTCGATGACGCCGCCCTCGCCCTGGACGACCTCCAGGATGACCGCGGCCGGGGCGGCGACCCCGCTGCTCGGGTCGTCGAGCAGGCTCTCCAGCAGCCGCGCGGACAGCTCGCCGGACTGCGGGTTGCCCGTGCCGAACGGGCAGCGGTAGCCGTACGGGAAGGGGATCCGCGTCACCGGCACGGCGTCCGCGCCGACCATCGCGCGCATCGACCGCGGTCCGGAGACGGCGGAGGCGCCCAGCGTCATGCCGTGGTAGGCGCCGGTGAAGGAGACGATGCCGCGCCGTCCGGTGGCGGTCTGCGCGAGCTTGAGCGCGGCCTCGACCGCGTCGGTCCCGGCGGGCCCGCAGAAGTGCAGCCGCGCGGCGTCCCGCAGCTCGCCCGGCAGCCGCCCGAGCAACTCCTCGGTGAACGCGTCCTTCTGCGGGGTGATCATGTCGAGCGCGTGCAGCGGCGCCCCCGAGGCGAGGTCGGCCTGGAGCGCGGCGACGACCTCGGGGTGGTTGTGGCCCAGCGCGAGGGTGCCCGCACCGGATAGGCAGTCGATGTACGTACGGCCGTCGGCGCCGGTGACCTGCGCACCCGCGGCACTCACAGGAACGACGGGGAGGGTGCGGGCGTAGGTGCGCGCGGAGGATTCGCGCTGCTCCTGGCGGCCGAGGAGGTGATTGAGCAGATCGACGGAGGGCGTCGACATGGCAGGGGCCCTTCGGTGTTGGTGCAGAGGGCTGTGGTGGCAGCTCCCGTTCACGGCCCTCAACTTAGGTTAGGCAGACCTTACCTTGCAACTACTCATCGATTGGCGGGACTTTGCCCGCCCTTGCCCGTATTGAGGCGACACGACTACCCTGCTCCCCATTCCGAGCAGGCCCGGCGCGCACCAACTCTCGCTGCGGTCGTACCCGCGTGCGACCCGCCACCACCTCCTGACCATGGAGCATCTCCACAGCGCCCGCCTCGTGCCCGCACATCCGAAGCCGAAAGGGCGCCCGGACCATGGGGAACCGGGCCGACCAGGGCCCCTGGCCTGCCCTCCGCCCGTGGCGCGCGCTACATCCGCGGTACGTGCTGTGCGGTCAACCGCTCGATTTCCCCGACGACGTACCGCGCGTGCGGACGCAGCCCCGGAACAAGGTCCGCCCACCCCTCCTCCGCCTCCCCGAGGTAGACGGCCCGCGCGCGGGCCAGCACGGGCCGGTGCTCCGCCGGAAGCCGGTCCAGCGCCCAGTCGGCCGCCGCGTCCTTGGACCTGATGACGCCGGTCGCCAGAGTCGTCCAGATACGCGCGAGCGTCAGCACCACGTTGCGGGTGTCCGTCTCCAGCTCGCCGAGCAGTTCCGGCACCCCGGCGGCCATCGCCCGGACCAGGTCCCGATGCGGTACGGAATCGAGCACCCGCGCCGGCGGCGGCCCCCACAGCGGGGCGTCCCCGAGCAGCACCATCGTGATCAGCGGCGCGAGATCGGGACTCGGCCCCGGCGGCGGCACCTCGCCACCCTCGAACTGGTCCCGCAGCCATTCCCCGTACTGGAATTCACAGCGCGGCGGATAGCGCCAGGGCCGGACCTCCGACTGGACCACGGCGGTCAGCTCGACAGGGCGGGCGGCCCGAGGCCCCGCCGCCCTCCCCGCCCCGGAGATCTCCAACAGCTCACCGCTCAGCGCCTGCCACACCTCTGCCGCCGCCGGGCGCCGCAGGACGACGAACACATCGACATCGCTCCAGGGCCGCAGCCCGCCCAGCACGGCCGACCCGTGCAGATACGCCCCGACGACCTCCGCCCCGAACACCCGGCGCACCAGCCGCACCACGCTCTCGGTCTGCGTCACAGCAGCCCACCTCCCGGGGCGCCCCGCCCCCTCCACAACCCACGGACAGGTCACGGCCATTGAAGATCCATCGGATGGCCGACAACCGGCCCGTATCAAAGCAGAGGCCGGATCGTTCCTCCTGTACGTGATCGACGCGGCCCCATCCCCGGCCGCGCCGCTCCCCGCACCGGCCCGCCACCGCGAACGGCCGCCCCGCAAGCCGTACACCACACGAACAGGAGCCGGACGTGACCGGGTGGGCGCAACTCGGCGGCCTGGGCCTCGCCATGACGCTGTGCCCGGTGGCAGGGATCTCGGTGGCAGGGATCTCCGCCGCCGTGCACACCGAGGGCCTCGGGCCGATCCTCTCGGCGCGGGTGGAGGTGTGTCCCGAGAACCCGCCGCCCGCCGAGCCCGTCGCACCGGCGCCCCCGCCACCGACGCCCCCGCCGCCGGCGCCCGCCCCCCTGCGAGCGGCCTCCGCGCCGCCCTCCCCCGCCCCGCCCGAGCGCCCCACCGCCACACCGGGTCCGCCCCCGCCCAGCCCGTCGCC
>NZ_JBSIBZ010000066.1:0-59385 GCF_058245575.1 Streptomyces sp. UF-297
GATCAGGCCGCTACGACGGCCCGACGGAAGTGGTCTTTCACCACCTCTCGATCTACATCGCGCCTCGTGGCGCACAGTTCCCCCGCGAAGAAAATCGTCGCGGACTTGAGGGTTACGTTGACCGCACGCAGACGCTTGATCTCCGCCCGGAGGAGCACTCCGCGCGATGCTCCATCACCAGCCGCACGGCCTGGCTACGGAGCGTTGAGTCAACCTTCCTGGGCATGGTGCCCACCCTCTCTGCTACCTCGCAACGGAGCGGCAGAGAAGCCGGAACGGTTCAGTCTGCGGGCCGGAGCCAGGTCACCGCTGCGGGGACAGCATTGCGCCGAGCGCTAAGAGTGGTGCGTTGGCTGCTAACCATGGATCAGGGGTGCAGCGGCAGCATGGACGTGGTGGCTGGGCAACGGCGTCACGGCCGCCAAGGGTGAGTTCGCCACCTGCCTGACATCGCCCGCCCGGCGCTCTGAACGGGGGTGAGCACCGGGCGGGAATGTCGTCCTTCGCCGTCAGCAGTTCGCCGAAACGACCCAGCCGACGTCCAGGAGGGCCAGTGCATGGCTCTGTGCGATGCGGTGCCATGGGCTGTTGGGGGTGAGGCGAGGTGACGGGGTCAACTTTGGGCATAGCGCTCTGGGCTGGCCTGGCCCTGAAAGACCAGGCCCCGGTAGCTACGAGGTGAGATGCCGTAGGCGCTGCGAAAGGCACGAGAGAAGTCGGCGGGGCGCGCAAAGCCCCATCGGACGGCGATGGCATGGATGGGGCGGGCGCGTAGCAGAGGGTCGGCCAGGTCGTGCCGGGTGCGTTCTAAGCGCTGTTGGCGGATGAACGAGGCAACCGTCGTGCTGCTCTGGGTCTCAAAGAGGTAGTGCAGGGAGCGGGTGGAGATGTGATGGGCGGCGGCGACCCGCTCGGGGGTGAGCTGCGGCTCACCGAGATGTTGGTGAATGAAGCCTTGGACGCGTAAGAACAGGGCGTGGCGGTGATTCTCGGGCGGCAGGGGAACGTCGAGGCGCTGCGCCACGGCGCCGGCGAACAGGTCGACCAGGGCCGTCGACAGGCGGAGGGCGTCCTGGTGGCGGAACTCGTGGGCGCTTGCGGTGAGGTGGGTAAGGAATTGGAAGAGCAGCGCGCCGAACCCCGTATTGCCCGGGATGCACCTTGCCGTGAGCTGGTCGGTCAAGTCGGCGGGGACAGGCATCAGCGCCTTGGGGATCTGTGCGAGGACAACTGCTGCTGACGTGCCCTGAGCTTGGCTCCATGTCCGGTAGGGGCGGGAAGAATCGAAGAGGGTCAGGTCGCCCGGGCTGGTCTTCACTTGGCGGTCGGCCTGCGAGAGACCCGCGGTTCCCCGCAGCGTGAGCGAGAGCTGCAGGTAGTCCGGGTCGTTCTGCCGAATCAGCCTCGGCGTTCTCCGGGTGCCCAGCGAAGGGTAGGTCGTGGACAAGATCTGCACACTTCCGAGTGGCACGATGTTCATCGTGGCCTGGAAGTTGTCCGCGTGTTCACTGGCCATGGTCGAGGGGATCAACGCTGCGGCGCCCTTGTCGTACCACCAGGCAAACCGGTCGCCCTGCGGCAGGTCATCGGTTGTCATGCGTATGGCAATCATTGACTCCCTTTGTTCTGCGGATGGTTGGGGCGTGACTCTTCGCCGTAGGGCAGTGGTGATGGCATAAGACGGCCATTCGCGCAATGCGCTTCCCCTCATAGTGTGGAGATGTCCGCTGCGAGGGAAGCGCAGCCGAGTGTTGTCGACCGGTCGGTCAGCCTGGTGTACCACCGGCCACGCCGTGGATGTGCTCGGACAGCGTCGCGAACGTCACGGGCACGAGATCGAGGGCGACGTCTGGTCCGGTACGCCGCCGACGCACGCTGGGTGCCGTACGGTCTCGCGACCGATGAGCCTGAGGCTGCCGCCCGGTACATCGCCTGTATGCCGGAGATGGAAGTCCTCTTCTCCGCGCGCCACCGGCACCGGCACACCCAACACCGCCATTGTCTGCCCCCGCCCCCTACGCACCGTCAGCTCACCGCACCACCGCCAGAACCGCACCCCACAACCCCACGCACAGTGAGACCATCACCAAACCAGCCCTACCGCCCGACCCGTCCCAGGAGCCCCTGTGACCCAGCAGTACGACGCCATAGCCGCCCACTACGACGCCGCCCTCGAAGCCGTGCGCTTCTACCGCGAGCACGTCGAATACCCCTCGGTCCTCGCCGCCCTCGGCCCCCTCACCGGCCAGAGCGTCCTGGACGTCGGCTGCGGCGACGGCACTTACACCCGCCTCGCCAAACAACACGGCGCCGATCGCGCCACCGGTATCGACGCCTCCCCCGCCATGATCGACCGCGCCCGCCGCGCCGAGGCCCACGACCCCCTCGGCATCGACTACCACATCCACGACGCCGCCGCCCTTCCTGCCCTGGGCACCTTCGACACCGTCATCGCCGCCAGCGTCCTGCACTACGCCGACAGCCACACGACCCTCAGCAGCATGACCACCGCCCTGTTCACGGCGCTCGCCCCTGGCGGCCGCCTGATCGCGCTCGTCGCCAACCCCAACTCCAGCAGGCGCGCCCAGCACGCCAGTGGCTTCCACCTCAACGACCCCCAAAACCCCACCGACACCACCCCCTACACCGCCACCCTCCTCACCACACCACCCACCACCCTCCACCTCTACCACTGGACCCTCCCCACCCTTCAACGCACCCTCGCCACCACCGGATTCACCGACATCGCCAACCCGCCTCTCCACACCCCCACCACCACCGGCCCCCGCTCCACCCGCGCCCATCACTGCAGCGACAACCCCATCAACCTCCTCCTCACCGCCCGCAAACCCACCAACTGACCCAACACCCCAGACATCGACGCACGGGCACCCGCGCCCCTCGCGCACCAGGCGCACACGCCACCGCAGGGCCGCACGCCCGACACCCCACGCCAGGAGGCCACGCGCCCGTACCGCCGCTGCCCCCAGCAGAAACACAGCACCCGGCACTGCAAGGGATAACCGTGGCCGCCAACAACGCCGTTGCAGCGCTTCCGGCAGCCCCTCAGCAGGGGCGGCCGCGCCGATCACGCGCCGAATGTGCTCGGATTCAAGCCAGCTCTGAACCCGGCGGCAGATGCGGTTGCGGTGCCGGGTGTAGTGGAGGGCGGCGGCCCGGGCTACGGCCTCACAGCGGCGTTCCTGACCGACGCGCAATGATGAAACCGGGTAATGCAACCCTCCGAATACCGATGATGGCGGGTGTGAAATGGAGGTGCACCCCCGGCTGTAATCACGGCAAAATGCCGTAATGGGCCACCCCTTGGAAATTCCGCGCTTGGTCGCCGGTGACAGGTTCCTGCACCGTTCCTGGGAGCTCGGCGATCTGCCTCTGGTACGGGAGGCTTCGAGTGATGACTACATCCCATTGATCACGACCGTTCCCGCAACGTACTCGCAGGAGGCGGCAGCAGCCTTCGTCCGGCGGCAGTGGGAACGAGTATCTGTCGGCGGCGGATATCCATTCGTCATCGTACGGATCGAGGACGGGAATCCGCTCGGATCGATCGGTCTGTGGCTCAACGACCTCGGCGAGGGGCGAGCAACTGTGGGGTACTGGCTGGCCGGGTCAGCCCGTGGCCAAGGGGTTGCGATGCAAGCCCTCGGCACGGTTGTCCACTGGGCCTTCAGAGACCTGCAGATTTCTCGTCTCCGGTTGTATGTCGAGCCGTGGAATACCGCCTCAGTGCGAACGGCCGAACGCGTCGGTTTCCGACGTGAGGGCTTGCTCCGCAGTTGGCAGCTGGTAGGCGGAGAACGCCGCGACATGCTCGTGTACTCGATGCTGAGCGTGGATCCGTCCTGGCCGGTCGCCGGCCAGTCCCCCAGGCGGCGCCAGGCCGTGAAGCCAGCGCAACCCACCACCTGACGGGCCACTCCGGTACGCAGCACATAGAGGATGCCCGCCGGCGCGATGCGGTCGGGCATCCGCTGCGGTCGGGTATCCAATGTCGTCCTGCGTGCCGGTGCCGCCGCTCGGGGCACTGTGGCAGCCAGGGGGCCACAGCGGGCCCACAGGTCATCGGGCGCAAGGTCCCCGTTCATTCCCGGAAGTGTGCCGGAAGGCCCTGCACTCACGCAGCCTGGCCGGGATCGCCCCCATACGGTGAGAGGCCGCGGGATACGACTCGGACGAAACCAGCAGATCACCCGGTGGCGCTCATTCAGCGCCGGACGAGGACGGTCATCTGAATCCCTCCAGTCAGCCGATACTCAGCCCAAGCCCCCCACCGATGTCCACGCCCACGAAGATGCCCGCATCATCGCGGGAGACGGCGGGCGGCGGGGAGTCCGGGGCGGTGTCACCGGACTGCAGTGTCCCGAGCACGGCCTGGAGGTATCGCTTGGCAGCGGGCACATTGTGCTCGACCGCCTTCTTGATCTTCATCCCCCTCGACAGACCCACGTCCTTGATGACGGTGTTTTTCACCCAGTACTGCGCCCTTTTGTCCGTGCAGAAGTTCTTTCCGCTGGTGAGCGCCTTGCCTGCGACGCGCATCAGCACCTGCACGTCGGGGTTGTTCGCGAACACGGGCGGCATGGGCACTTGTCGGAGAGCGTCGGCCATTCTGCGGTTGACCGATTCCGGTTTCTTGTCGCACGCAGTCCCGGCCCACTGAACAAGCGCGTCGATTTCCGGCTTCAGCTCCTTCAGAGCGTCGGGCTTCGCCGAGCCCCGGGCTTTTGCGACAGTTGCCCCGGCCGCGGCGTACGCGGCGGGTCGGGGATCGCTGGCCGCGTCGGCCGTACCGGCGAGCGCAACGGACAGTGCGGCGCCGAGGGTACAGACAGTGAGCCCTGCGCCGAGCAGGGACTTGACGGTGTGGTTCATGACCCAGAGGTCCCCACATCCGGGCGCGGGAATGGCGGGCCTTACACAGATCCACCCGCTCAGCTCCACCGCGTTCAGCCCCGCGTGCATCGAGACACTCCACTGCACAGCCTGGGCCTGTAGGCGAGTGGCTCCGTGGTATCCGGCCTCGGAGCCTCCGCGAAAACCCGTTGGCGGAGCACGGCGGCCCCTGCTACTTTTCCGGAGGCCGTGCGAGAGAACGAGGAGGTGGTACCCGTGAACGCAGTATCGACATGGGTGCTCCCCTCCGGGGTCACGGTCGGGCGATAGGTCGTCCGGGAGCGCCGTCTCTGAGCCCTCCCGAAAGGCACGACCGTGCACTTCACTTCTGAACAGCGCCTCGACGACGGCGTCCTCGAGCGCGAATTCACCCTCGGCGAGATCCCCGGCACCCTGTGGAAGCCCGGATCCGCCGCACCGGCCCCGCTGATCCTGATGGCCCACAACAACGGCCTGCCCAAGGGGGCATCCCGGCTGGTGGCCCGGGCCCGGCACTCCGCGGCGCAGGGCTACGCGGTGGCCTCCATCGACGCCGCCGGGTGCGGTGACCGGCCCCGTTCCGCCGCCGACGAGCAGACCCGCGCCGACATCCGCCAGGCGCTACAGGCCGGCGAGCCGGTCGACGAAATCTTCGAGTCATTCATCGGCCCGCTGGTCGACAAGGCGGTCCCGGAATGGCGGACCACCCTGGATGCCCTCCTTGCGCTGCCCGAGATCGGCGGCCCGGTCGGGTACTCGGGATGGATGGCCCTCGGCATTCGCCTCGCGGTGGCCGAGCCGCGCATCGCGGCCGCCGGTTTCTTCGCCGGGGGTTACGTGCCCCACGCCCAGCGCGAGGAGGCCCGGCAGGTCACCATTCCGCTGCTGCTCCTGCTGCAGTGGGACGACGAGGGGAACCCCCGGCAACGGGCCCTGGACCTGTTCGACGCCTTCGGCAGCAAGGAGAAGACGCTGCACGCCAATCTGGGCGGGCATACCGGCACCCCGTGGTTCGAGGCGGAGGACGGGAACCGGTTCTTCGACCGGCACCTGAAGTGAGACCGGGCCGCCAGGCCGGCGGCAGACGGTAGGCGGCGTCGGCCAGGATGCCGTCATCGAGGACAGGCCTCGGCCCTCCTCGATGACGGCGCCCGGCCGATGCGCCAGGATTTACGCGCACATCAGCATGTACACGGCGGCCTGTCAGGCCGGGCCACCGGCCGAGTGCCTGGCACCGGCTCGGCCCCGTACGCCCGGGCCGCGAGACCGGCGGCGTAGTCGACGTCCTCGCGCACCGCGGGCCGGGGCCATGCCCCACAGGTCCTCGGCGACGTCGGCAAGAGTCGTCTCGGCAGCAAGCAACGTACGCCCGGCCAGGCACTGCGGCGAAGCCGTCCGCCCCGGCGCCATCCGGGCCGTCCGCGGCCTCAGCGCCAAGACCTACACGCGTTCATCGCCTGCCGGAACGACCGTGCATGCCCCTTCTTCCGGACCAGAACCGCCGACCAGATCCTCAAGGATGCCCACCGTGAAGAACGCTGCAGACGCGGGGCACTAGCGATCTCCAGCCCTCACGGACGAACATGGCACACATGAGTGGCCAACCCGCACGATGGAGCCAGGCGACCGTCTTCCCCGACATGTGGGTTGACCCGGACGACGATCCCCGCAACACCGCGGGACCCAGTCCGGACGGCGAGCTTGCGACGCTGCAGGACTTCCTGACGGACTACCGCACGACCCTGCGGATGAAGTGCGAGGGCCTCAATCCGGAGCAACTGGCCCGTCGTTCGGTTCCGCCGTCGACGATGTCCCTGCTCGGCCTGCTGCGGCACCTCGCCGAGGTGGAACGGGACTGGCGCAATTGGATCAGCGACGGTGATCCGCTGCCGAAGCTGTACGGCGCGCGTGACGCGGACTTCGACGGAGCTGTGGCCGAACAGGCCGTGGTCGACGCCGCGTACGCCGATCTGGAGCGCGAACAGGCCGCACTGGACGCCGCCATGGCCGAGCACCCGGATCTGGGCGAGCGTCTGGGCAAGGACGGGACCACAGTTCGGGAGCTGATGGTGCACGGGATCGAGGAGTACGCCCGTCATTGCGGGCACGCCGACCTGCTGCGCGAGTGCATCGACGGGCGGGTGGGCCAGTGACGAGAGTCGCCGGTACGCCCGCCGCCAACGGCGCATGCAGGACCGCGGTGAACGACAGTTCACCTCGGCAGCCCCTTGGTTAAGCGCGCTGGTCAGAGCGCCGTATCGAACGCCGTGACGAGGCGGCCGCTACCGCTCCAGCACCATGCACCGGCTGTGGCCCACCCTGTTCGGTGGCATACAGGTCCGTCAGGGGGACGGAACCGGTCCAGCGCCCGTGCGCGCCAGGGGCGGAATAAGCCTCTCCAAGATCATTCTTGGCCAGTTCCCGGCTCCCGCCACCACCCCCGTGGCCGCTACGTTCACCCCTTGACCGAACACACACGACCAGGGGGAAAGGGCAACAATGCGCCCCACAAGACCCGTAAACCGCATAGGCAGAGCGCTCATGGCCTGTGCTGCCTCGGCCGCTGTAGCCACCGTGGGCCTCGCCGCCTCACCGGCCGCGGCCGCACCTGCCAAGTCCGCCACCACCACGCAGGTCAAGCCCGGCGACGCCTGCACGGCGGCTGACCTCGGCACACGCCACCCGTACATCAAGACCACCGAAGTGTCCCCGACGATCACCCACTTCAAGGGCTGGTACGTCACCGAGGGCACGACCGGAACCCAGACCGTCACCACCAGCACCCAGGCGACCATCTCGGTCTCCGTCGGCCTCAACGGCAATGTCGAGGGCGGTTTCGCCGTCGAGACCCTCGGCAAGGTCGGCGCGAGCCTGGGTCTGAACGTGAAGGTCGACTACACCTCCACCAACACCGAGTCGAATGCGGTCGCGTGGAACTTCAACCAGCCCGGCTACTACGGCGCCTACAAGGGCACCAAGAAGGTCACCGGTACGTACGGAAGCCTGAACTGCAACCGCGTCCAACAGGGCGACGGCAGTTGGACGCTGAAGTGGATCGAGGGGCCCGACGGCGGCAACTTCACCACCTACACCACCCTTGAGGAAGGCGCGGTGCGCTGCCAGGACACGGTGCCCGCAGGCAGCATCATGGCCAAGGCACAAGGCCTCCTCGACTGCGGCTCGTCCGCCGCGAAGGCCGAGCACCCGGCGGGTGCGGTGGCGCCGACGGCGAAGCAGAAGCGGGACCGTCTCGCGCAGCGCCCGGCTCTCACCAGCGGCACATCCACCGGGCAGCCCGAGGTCACCGGGCGTAGCGCGCGGGCCGCTCTCGACTGCCAGGCCGAGGTCTACAAGATCGCCGTACCCGGCAAGCCCCTGTCCTGGGGTGCGCCGCTCCTGGCGGACGACGGTGTCCGCCTGCGGCCCTCGTCGATCTTCAGCGCCCACCTGGACAACTGGCGCCTGTGCAACGTGACGGAGCGCAACGGGGTCCTCGAGGCGTCCCTGTGGAACTGGGGCAACGGCGGGTGCGCGACCATCGCCGCGCAGAATGCGGCCACTGACCGGGCGGTCCTGAAGACGGTCTCCTGCGCGGAGGACGACCTCCAGCGGTTCTACATCTACCGCGACGTACCCGGCAGCTCGAAGATCGGTGTGCAGAACAAGTACACCGGTTCCATGATGGGCCACGACCGGTACGCGGACGGGGAGTTCATCCGCCAGTACTCCAGCGGCAGGCAGGATGGTACGGGTACGTACACCCTGATCAGAGTCTGACGGCCCACACCCCGGGAGCGGCCCCGCGCGTGAACCCCCGACTTGCCGGTTCCGTGCGGGGCCCTCCGCGTCCCTACTCCAGTGGGTCAGCCGCGGGTGGACCCGGTCCCACGCCTGAGCTTCGGCCTTGCCGTAGTTCACGGTGTCGGTGGCCGTGGTGATCGCCGGTTCGGGCCAGGTCTCGGGCTTGGCGAAGCGAACCTCCGGACCGTGCTTGGGCGGACGCCCGCCCTTGGGATCGTGGACGCGAGGCGGCTTCGGCAGTCGCATCACCCGGTCCGAGCGGATCCGCCCGACCAGTTCGGCGGGAAGATCCCGCAGCACCCAGGCCAGGCGGGTGACGTCATGGCCGGCATCCATGACGATCGTGATGTCCAGGTCCCCGGGCTGCCACCGGCCGGCCGCGACAAGCCGCTCGCCCCCGGCCCTCAGCTGGGCAGCGGTGACCGCGGTCCGTCCGCGGTTGAGAGCTCCGTACAACGCTCCGTGCCCACGGCGGTGTCCGGGCACCAGTGTCAGATCCCCCGGCGAGAGGACCGGGCCGTCCACGCAGAGCAGCGCGTCGGCGAGTTCGAACAGCTCATCCCGCCGGGCGGACCAGCACGCGGAGAACTGGCCCCGCAGGCGTGACGCCGCCACGAACGCTTCGCGCCGGACCTCGCGGCACCCCACACCCATGACAACGGCCTTCGGTTGATCCCGAATCCCTGTGACGGAGCACAGGATCAAGCGAAGGCCGCCCTCACGTCCGGCGCATGCCCAGGTGAGCGAAGCAGTTCGAGTCACCTTTCAAGACCGGAAGAAGAAAGAGAGCAAGCTCAGGCCTCGCTGCGGGAGGTCACCGTGGCAGCGGGATCCGGGGGGCTGTGTCGGGTGATCGCCCACAGCACGAGCCCGAGGCAGCTGAACGCGGCACCCAGCGCGCATACCGCGCCCCAGCCGGCCACCGTGTAGAGGGAGGTCGCGGCGATGGCGCCGGTGGCGCTGCCGATGGAGTAGAAGACCATGTATCCGCCGATCAGGCGGCTGCCCGCGTCCGGGTGCAGCGCGTAGATCAGGGTCTGGTTGGTGACATGGACCGCCTGCACAGCGAGGTCGAGAAGGATCACCCCGGCGATCAGGGCCCAGAGCGAGCTGCGGGTGAAGGCCAAGGGCAGCCACGAGGCGGCGAGCAGTGCCAGGGCGATGCCGGTGGTCCGCCGGGAGAGTCCGCGGTCGTTCAGGCGGCCCGCCACGGTCGCGGCCAGGGCGCCGGCGGCGCCGATCAGCCCCAGCGCTCCGATCGCGCTGTGGGACCAGAAGTACGGGGCCTCGCTGAGCGGCAGCGCGATGCTGCTCCACAGGGTGCTGAAGGACGCGAAGATCAGCAGACCGAACAGGGCCCGGAGCCGCAGCAGTCGTTCCCGTGCGAACAGGGTGATCGTGGAGCGCAGGAGCTGCCCGTAGCACAGGGTGGTCGGCGCAGCGTCACTGTGGCGCGGCAGCACTCGGTACAGGACCAGGGCGAGCAGGGCGGTGAGCGCCGCCGAGGCGAGGTAGACCGAGCGCCAGCCCGCGAGATCGGCTATGAGGCCGGATGCGGTGCGGGCGAGCAGGATGCCGATGACCACGCCGCTGGTGACCAGTCCGACGACGCGTCCGCGCCCGGCGGCAGGGGCCAGTGATGCCGCGAAGGCCACCAGCGTCTGCGTGACGACGGCGAGGAGCCCCGTGGCGGCCATGCCCGCGAGCAGGATCGCCGCCGTGCGGGCGGCGGCTACCACGGCCAGGGCCGCCACCAGGAGCAGCAACTGGGCCACGATCAGCCGTCTGCGGTTGGTCACGTCGCCCAGCGGCACGAGGAAGAAGAGTCCCAGCCCGTATCCGACTTGCGTGAGGGTGACCACGCTGCCGACCAGTGCCGGGCTCATGGCGAGGTCGTGGCCCATGGTCACCAGGAGTGGCTGGGAGAAGTAGACGTTGGCCACCGCGGCCCCGCAGGCGACGGCGAACAGTACGACGACGCCGCGGGACAGGACGAACGCGGGCCCTTCCCCGTTGTGGGCCTCGGTCCGTCGTGTCACGGCCTCACCGTTTCCAGGCATCAGCACTCCTCCACATATCTGGTTTCATCTTGCCACCAATAGCGACGGCGACGGTAGCCGTTTTTGGTAGCATGTTGCAACCGTCGTGAGAGTGAGTGAGGGACGCCATGGTGACCAGGACGCGTTTCGACGACAGCGATTGCCCCGTCGCCCGGTCGGTGGACGCGATCGGCGACTGGTGGTCCCTGCTGATCGTGCGGGACGCCTTCGACGGAAGCCGACGCTTCGGGGAGTTCCAGCGCAGCCTCGGCGTAGCGAAGAACATCCTCACCGCGCGCCTGCGCACCCTGGTCGCCGGCGGCGTCCTCGAGTCCGTCCCCGCCTCGGACGGCAGCGCCTACCGCGAGTACGTACTGACTCCGAAGGGCAAAGCGCTCTTCCCCGTCATCGTGGCACTGCGACAGTGGGGCGAACAGAACTTCTTCGAACCCGGCGAGCCACACTCACAGTTGGTCGACCGCCGGAAGGGCCATCGCCTGCGCGCACTGGAAGTGCTGTCCGCGGACGGGCGACGACTGGACCCCGAGGACACCACTGTCCATAAGATCCCCACCCAGTAATCCAGGCCGGAGACCCAGCGTCGGCACACCGCGCTCTGCCGGTGTTTCCGAGGCGGATGGGACGAACGGCGTCAAGGGTTACGGCGCGTACCGCGGACAGCGTCCCAGGCCACCGGCTGGTCACCTCGCGCATCGCCTTGTGCCGACCGGGGTTTGGGCCGGTGCCTACCGCTCGGAAGGACTGACGGAGCACACGTCCTCAGCCGGTGCCCGATCGCTGAGGCGCGGGGCCGGGCACCGACGCCGCTGCGATATCGAGGCAGGCGGCCGGGTTGAGGCTCACCTCGCCGTACGGTCGTACAGGGGACCAGAACAGCGGGGTCAGGCCACGCTGATCGGCGGGGGTGAGCAAGTCGGCCCACTTCGGCTCAAGTTCCGGACACCGTTCGAGGCCGCACCGCGCGACGAGACCTCAGCTTCTGGACGTCTCGTCAATGGCGGGCATCGGCTTCCCGCCCGGATGCCACCCGCTGAGGAAGCCGGCCTGCCTGCCGACGTCAACGAGTTCGATCCGTGCACCGATGCTGTCCATCCGGTGGTAGGCGAACGGACGGCCATAGGGACAGCCGGAGAATTCCACGGGCATGCCCTCTTCTTCCAAACGCCGGGAACCTTGCCGCACATCGCTGGTCCAGAAGCCGATGTGATCGAACCTGGCTCCCTTGGATGCGTCCCAGGGACTGCCTGACGGCCCTTCAATGAGCTCGATGAACGGCGGCCCGCCTGCGGTGAAGACGATGCGGTAGTCCCACTCACCAAGCCGGTCGGACACAGGATCGCTCCACTCAACCCCGGCCGACCGCTGAAAGTCCTGCATCGCCCGCTCGATGTCCGGGACCACGAAACACACATGGTAAAAGGCAGTCATCCACCCATGATCGAGCACATCACCCCAGAGGCCCAGAGATTAAATGCCAAGCTGAGACTCTGCGCCCAACCTGCCCACTTCTTCTGCCCGCTGCATGAAAACAGCGAAACAGGCGAGCGACGAGGACCGAGCCTGTCACCCCGCATCACCAAGAACGACGCAGGCGACCGCGGTGGGCCTGCCCGACGGGGCCAGGAATCACTTCAGTGTTGCGCTTCACAGGCGCTCAGCAGCCGCAATCAAGAAGTTGGGCAGGTGGACGTAGCTTTCGATGCCAGGTGTGGCGCCCTGTGCTTCCCGCGCCGTGTCGGGATCGAGCCCGGGCTCGGCGAGTTCGTGCAGTCGGCACCCGAGAGCGGCGAGTTCGTTGAGGTAGGCAGAGATCGGGCGGTGGAAATCGGGCGCGTAGGTCTGGGTGATCGCGTACTCCTCCAGGTAGCGGTGCAGGCGGTACTCGCCGTGTTCGCGCCATGTCGCCAGCAGCTGTTCGAAGGCCGGGTGGTTGACGGAGAAGACGAACAGTCCGCCGCGACGCAGAGCCTTCACACACGCCAGCATCGCCCGCTTCCAGTCCGGGACGGCCGACAACACCATGCTGCAGACCACGGCGTCGAACGGGTCGCCGAGATCTCGCAGCCGGGTCAGGTCGGCCTGGACGTACTCGATGCCCTGCCGGAGAGCATGTTCCTTCTCCTGGGCGTAGGTGAACATCCCGTCGGTGGGTTCGACGCCGATGACATGAGCTCCGCGGACAGCGAGCATGCGGCTGAAGTAGCCGTGTCCGCATCCCACATCCAGGATGCGGCGCCCCCGCACCTCGCCCAGCAGGCGCAGCAACACCGGATTGACCAGGTGGCGCTTGGCGAAGTCACCGTCAGGTTCCATGGCCTCCATCGCCTCGCGAGGGATGCTGTCCCACTGCTGGATCACGGCGTCGTTCGTCGGTGGCGTGGTCACCGTACGGAGCCTAGTCCGGCCGGTACGGGCTTCGCCCCGGGTAATGATCTCCGCGGCCTGACCACCACCCGCTGCGCGCCGCACCTCTGACTGCGCATCCGCTGCGGGCGCCGGGCCGCGCACCAAATGTGCGCACGGCAGGGGTGCGCCTCCTGATACGTGTTCGGCACTGGGCCGAGAGCCGTGCGGGGCGTACAAGCGTGTTCGTTGCTCCAGCTGATCCGCCGGTCGCTGTGGAGCGGTGCGAGCTTGCTGATCGATTCGGCAGGAGGGGGCGGCACGACATCCCATCGTCGCACCGCCCGATCGCAACTGCCGGGGCCAAAGGGCTGCCGGGAACTGCGACGTCGCCATGACCGGATCCGATATCGCGGGCGTCTTTCGCCGGTCCGCCCGGTGGCCCAGGCGCAACTGCCTAGTGGTGGAAGGTCGTGACCGCGTCGAGCGCGGCCCGCTCGGTCGTGACGCGGTTCACCGGCGCGGCCTCGTCGGCGTAGCCGAAGGAAATGCCCACGAGCAGCTTTCCTCCGGTGATGCCGAGTTCGGCGCGGACTGTGTCGGCATAGAAGCTCAGCAGCCCCTGCGGGCAACTCGCGACGCCGTACGCGGCCATCGCCAGGAGCAGCGTCTGCATGTAGGCACCGACATCCGCTGCCAGCCGGGTCCCGCCGTCACCGGTGACGAACAGGAATGCGGCGTGCGGCGCGCCGTAGAAGCGCAGGCTCTTCGCGTTGTAAGCCGCCCGCGCCGTGTGATCGTCAGAGTCGATGCCCAGTGCTCCGTACAGTTCGGCACCGAACGCTGCCCGGCGCGCCTGGTGCTCCTGCGCGTACATGTCCTCGGAATACGGGAAGTCGGCCGAGGTGCGGTGTGCGGCGTGGGCCGCCTGCAGGGCATTCGCCAGGCGCTCGCGCGTCGCTCCGCTCACCACCTCCACCTGCCACGGCTGCGTATTGGAGTTGGACGGCGCGGCGCCGGCCAACGAGAAGATCGCGCGCATCGTGTCCTCGGGCACGGCATCCGGGCGGAAGGCACGGGTCGCGTGGCGGCCGCGTATCAGCTTCTCCGCGCAGCCGCTCAGCTCGGTGGGGACCAACGGACTCATGGGGCACTCCTCGACGACAGCCTAAGTAAACGCATTCGTTTACCTAACGGGACCCTAGCAAGTCGCCCCCCGCGAAGTAAACGCAGACGTATACTTTGTGTATGGGCGCGACGAGTACGGCATCTCAAAGGCGGGGGCGTGGCGGGCGGGAGCGCATCCTGGCCGCCGCCGCCCATCTGTTCGCGACCCAGGGGATCAACGCGACCGGCATGGAACAGGTCGCAGATCAAGCACCGGTGTCCAAGCGCACGCTCTACACGCACTTCCGGACCAAGGGCGACCTGGTGATCGCCCACCTCCAGGACCTCGTGTCATCAGGGGCCACCTTGGAGAGGTCTCTGACGCGCGAGGACATCCCGCCACGGGAGCGGATCCTCGGACTGTTCGACCAGCCCGCGGCGGACGCGGTTCCGGTGCGCGGATGCCCGTTCATCGATGCCGCGGCGGAGTTCCCCGATCCGGAGAACGCAGTGCATTCCTACGCCCGCGAACAGAAGCTGCGGATGGTGCAACTGGTCGCCGTACTGGTGACGGAACTGGGCTGCCGCGAACCCGCCGCACTCGCCGAACAACTGGTCACCCTCGCGGACGGGGCGGCCAGTCGTGCCATGGTGCTCGGCGAAGCGGACTACGGTCGGCACGCACGGGCGGCGGCGGAGATCCTTCTCGCACACGCCCTGCCGGGCACTGCCTGACCTACAAGACGCCGGTGCCACAACAGGGCTCCGCTCGGCCGAAATCGGCCATCGCACCCCCACGACCGGTGTCCATGGGTCCCGGCGGTGCGCTCGCTGTCGCCGTGTCGTCTTGAACGGCCGGATCGTCGATCGGGTGTGCGCGGCATCGCCCGTCAGCAGCCCGCGGTGGCTGCTGCCCGGCCCGCACGGAGCGACTGGACCACTTCCGCAGTAGCGCACTCCTCCTGTGGGTGCGGAGACGACCACGGCCGGAGCGACTGGCCAGCTCAGAACGAACATTCCGGGACGTACCCCAGGCGTGGGTGGCAGCTCTGCAAAAGTTTCACAGTCATGGGGCTGCTGTGGCACAAGTTCGGCGCTGTACCGTCGCGCACGACCGTCGGTGGCGCGGAACGGAGCGGCTTATGCCCATCCCCTGCACCGAATTGACACATCGAAGGCGTATTCCGCTCGGATGCGCGACTGGCGTGCAGCTTGCCAGGGCCATTGCGCCATCCGCATCGATACGGGCGACGCCACGTGCCGGTGCCGGCCGCCGCTGGCCGTGTCTACACCGGAGAACCCGCGGTTCAGGCACCGCGCCGGACGTCCTCCGTGTCAGGAAACGGACGTACCGCAGTGCCTGGCTCATGGCCGGTTGGGCAGCGGGTCCGACGGCGCAACCGCCTCCGAGGACACCGCCCCGCACGTCCCCCGTCGCCATGCCGGCCGGACCGAAATCTCATGAACTGCCGGGACTGGCAAGGCAGATGAGCCATCCCCGGCACCCCGCGTTGCGCGCTTCGTCATGCAGCCGGCGACCGGCCGGCGCCTCCCCGGCCCGTCCGGACGACGCGCGACCGCCGGCCGGCCTCGGCCCATCGGCACCACCCCCACCCACCCCACGCTCTCGGCTCCGAAGGAGCTGAGCCCCTCCCACATCAGAAGGGCAGGACAGCCATGCCACACAGCAGACGGCTGATATCAGCAGGCACCCTGCGGCTGGGCATAGCCAGCACCGCCGCAGCGCTCACTCTGGCCATGACACCGGCGGCACACGCCCAGTCCACGCCGGAGTCGGCCACCGCAAGGAGCACATCCGCCGTGGTGACACTCCGCTACGACGACAGCCAGGCCAGCAGTTGGAAGGCGGAGATCGCGGCCGGAGTCAACTCCTGGAACACGAACGTCGACAACGTCAAGCTGGTCAAGGCCGCGCCCGGCAGCCGGGCCGAGATCCAGATCGTGGCGACCAGCGGCTGGCCCCAGGCCACCCTCGGCCCGGTCCGCCCGGGCGGCCGTGCTCGTGTCGAACTCGGCAGCCAGGCGGTCACCCAAGGCCACGACAAGACCCGCATCGCCGCCCACGAGATCGGCCACAACCTGGGCCTGCCGGACACCAAGCCCGGACCGTGCTCCCAGCTGATGTCGGGCTCCAGTGCCGGCACCAGTTGCAAGAACGCGGTGCCCAACGCGGCCGAGCAGGCACGAGTCGAGGCCGCCTACGGCTTCGGCGCCGCGTCGCGCATCCCGGCCGACGGCCGCGTACTGGTGGACGCGCCGTAGTGCCGGAGCGTCCATAGCGCAATGGTCCTGAACGTGACACACGCTCAGGCGCCCGCCGCGCGCTCGGGCACTGCCCGGGCGCGCCAGGCCCTTGTCCTCCTCCCCCGCCACACCGCAAGGCGCGCCCTGGAGGACACAGTCCGGCGCTTTGCCACAGGGTCCGTTCCCGCAACGTCCCGCCCGTCACATCGACTACGCCCCCTCTGGGGGATGGTGGGCGTCGACCCGTGTGACGGCCCGCAGTCCGATCAGCTTGTTCGTCAGAAACGTCCCAGGGGAGCCCCGGACACACGAAAGCCCCGCCGTCGGGCCGACCACTGGCGTGGACGAAACGGCAGTTCCTCGACGGGATCAGATGGCGGGGGGCGGGTCGGTGCGCCCTGCCGGGACGTCCCGGACTGCTACGGCTCCTGGTGAGGGGTGTATTCGCTGTTCCGGCGGTGGCAGCGGGACCGCCGGAGCCGACGGCCCAAGATGCCGCCCCCTGGCCTCCCGCTATTGAGGCGCGATCGCCTTGACCCAGTCGTCGACGGTGACGACATCCGCCCACTGCGGGAACAGCCGCTCAATGAGGACCCGGTGCACCTCTGGGTCGGTGTCGAGACAGGCGTCGGAGAGGACGGTGAGGCCGAAGTCCATGTCGTTCGCCTGGCACAGGGTGGACAGCACCACAGCGCTGGTGGCGATGCCGGTGAGTACGAGGCTGTCGATACCGCGTGCCCTCAACACCACATCGAGATCGCTGCCCGAGAACGCGCTCGCCCGTCTCTTGGTGACCACCACGTCGCCCGGCCGGGGCGCGACCTCGGGGTGGATCTCGGTACCTGGGGCGCCCTCGACATAGAGGCCGGCCTGTGCGATGGCAGCGAGCGCCCTGTTGCGCGTGCCGACTTCCGGGAAACCGGGACGTAGCGCGATGACCACGTAGATCACGGGGATGTTCGCCGCCCGGGCCCCGTCGATCGCCCTGCGCAGGCGTGGCAGGTATCCGGAGCCGTCGTCGGCGATGTCCACGATGGCCCGTTGAACGTCCATCACAAGAAGGGCGCTGCTCATGTCGTCTCCAGGAACGAAGTCAGTTCGGTGTTGAAACGGGCCGGGTTCTGATGTTCGGATCCTACGCGGCCACGGGCACGGCGGTGGTGCGCCCCTCGGGCACGATGGAACGGGTGCAGGCGCCCAGCCGGCAGTTCGTGAGACGCAAGGTGAACGGCGCCGCCCGGCACGGCCTCGGCAGAGAGCCTCGCCAACCCGGGACACCACCGGGCGCCGCTCAGCTTGGCCCTTGCTCTCAGGGGTCGCAATAGGCCTCGAACCAGGCCGTTGCTCTCGGCGTTCTCCAGACTGCGAAGCAGCCTTTACCTGGTCATGTGCTCCGCCCCGAGGTGCCCTCGGCCAAGCCGAACGGCGAGGAATCAGCGCCGCACTCCACCACATCTGCTCAGGACCTGCTGTGGAAATGCTGGTCACAGCCACTCTTGACGACTGCGACCAGCACCTTCGCCTCGTAGCCGACAGCGGCGATCGCCTACGGCACGCGACCTGAGGGCTCGTCAATTGCCATATGCCATAACGGCATAGCCATGCCCAAGGTTCGGGTGAAGCCCCAACCACCAGGAGAACCGCATGGCCACACGCCACAGGCGGCAACACCCCCACCAGGCGGAGCAGAGGGCTCCGGCGCAGTGCGCCCGTAAGACGGCCTGGCTCTGGTGGAGGTGTACGGGGCCACGGTGCCGCGGCCCGTCAGCTGAGCCGGCTGGGGCCTGTCAGATCGCGGCTTACCTGCCGCAGAACACCTCCTTGATGAGCCTCTGCTGCGCCTTCTGGAACTCCTTCGCCTCGTCGATCGCGGCGCCCTTGCTGGTCAGCGAGGCGGTCAGGGTTTTCCTGCCGTCGGGTGTGCTGTACATCAGCGCCCCGTAGCCCTTGACGCCGCCGTTGTGGGTGAGGAGGGTGCCACCGCAGTTAGGGCCCGCGTCCTGCACCATCAGCCCGAGGCCGTAGCCGAGGGCGCCGCTCTTCGGGTGCGGCTTGCGCATCTCGGCCAGCAGCCGGTCCGGCAGAAGCTTGCCGCCCTGCAGTGCGGAGAAGAAGGTGTGGAGATCCTCGGTGGTCGAGATCATCTCACCGGCGGCGTGGATCCAGGAGGGGTTCTGGCGGGTGACGTCGACTACCTTCGGCCGGCCGGCGTCCTGGTAGCGGTAGTAGCCGTGGGCGTGCGGCCCGGGGATTCCCGTCCGGGTGCCCGGCACCTCGGTGCCCTGCAGCTTGAGCGGCCGCAGGATCCGCCGCTCCATCTCTTTGCCGTACGAGCGGCCGGTGACGTTCTCGATCAGCAGCGCGGCCAGCACGTAGTTGGTGTTGGAGTAGCTCCAGTCCGTCCCCGGCACGAACTTCGGCCCCTTGGACAAGGCCAGTCGTACCAGTTCCTGCGGCTGGTAGGTGTGGAACCGCTTGTCCACCCACTCCTTTCCCTGCCAGGGGATCCCCGGCACGTACTTCCCGTCGAGGGTGTCGCCGGTGTAGTCGAACAATCCGCTGGTCTGCTGCAACAGCATGCGCACCGTGATCTGCCGGTCCAGCGCGAACCGGGGCAGGTAGTCGGCCGCCGGGCGGTCCAGCCCGACCTTGCCCTGGGCGACCAGTTGCAGCACCACGGTCGCTACGAACGTCTTGGTGTTGCTGCCGATCCGGAAACGCCCGTCCGTCGACGGCTTCGCGCTCTCACCCAGCTTGCGCACCCCGGCGCTGCCGACCCACTCGCCCCGCTGATCGTGCACGCGCAACTGCACCCCGGCGAGACCGGCGTCGACGATGTCCTGGATGGCCTTTCGCAACTCCGGGCGGTCCTGCCCGGCCACGGCCTTCGGTACGGCCCTGCTGTCTGCGGTGGCCACTGCGGGTGTGGCCACCCCGGCCAGCAGCGCGGCCGCCAGCGCCGCCACCCCCGCTCGCCGGAAGGCCCGCGGCGTCCGGCGCCTCTTGCTCTTGGCACTCCTGGACATTTCTGGAATCCCCCAGTCGACGCCGTCAAGCACGGTCTCGTTGTGGAACGCCTTGCGCGGCCCCGAGGCCGCGTTCGCTGAACTGATCATGGCGACCACGGTCACCTGCCGCCCTGACGCCGAACCGTCACCGCACTGACACCACCCCTGACACGGTGTCATCTCAGGAAAAGGGCAGCCCGCCGGGGCAAGGTGACCTTGATCCGCGTGACAAGGACTGCCCTCTCCTCGGGGGCGTCATCACCTCACCCAAGCGAGTGCGATCGTCTGCGCGACCGCGTCAGCGTGGTCACCGTCGAGCTCGGGGTGGGTCCATGCGCTTCGATAAGCGGGCCGATGTCTTTCACGGGACGGTGACTGTCGCCGCGACCCGGCTGTGGCTCCGACCATGAAGGCAGGCTCCACTCAGGTGTCCTCCAGAGCGACCACACTCAACTCGAGTTCCCCGAACACACGTGACCACCAGGCTTGTCCAGCCGATCGCATTCGGAGCCAGATCGTGAGTGCTGTGGCGATGGCAGTGCCGAGGAACACGTCACCACGCTTGTTGTAGCGGGCGGCTCGGAGTGTCAGCTGCCGAAGGGGATGTCCTTCGGGGTGGCCATGCGGCGGGTGTCCGGGTGGGCCCTTACGTAGTCGGTGATGTAGGAGAGCGATTCCCGCACTGCGCTGTCGTCCGTGCCACAGCCCTTCTTCCCGCTGACACCGTCCGGGTAGCACGACATCCGGTAGCCGTAGATCAGGCTGTCCACGCGGGCGCCCTTGCCGGAGGAATCGAGCAGGGCGGCGGCACGCTCTTTGTCGCCCTTGCCGACCGTCCAGCCGGCGGTCTGTGCAAGCTTTCCGGCGTCCCGGTCCTTCCTGGCGGCCGCCAGTGCCTTGAGGATTTTGTCGAAATCCGTACCGAAGAGGGGGAGGTTGGACCCCAGCGTGGTGTGGCCGTGGTCCATCACACGCTGGCTGCCGGGGATTTTCGGCCCGTACTTGGCGTAGCCGTCGCGGACCTTCTCGTAGCTGCCGCTGTAAGCGACCGCCTCCTTGGAGTTCAGGTCAGCGATGGTGTTCTTCCAGCCGCTGCCGCCCTCGTTGCGCCAAAAGCCGTACAGCACCCGGATGCCCTTGCTCTCCAGCTTCTTGCGCGCCATGTCCCGCAGGGCGGCCACGGAGCAGTGGCGCCACTTGGGATCGCTGCTGTCGCAGTAGTCGGGGTTCTTGATGTCCAGCCAGACGAAGGAGACGTGCCGCCCGTTCACGTGCTCCTCTGCCACCTGGTCGAACATGTCGGACATGGTGTCGCCCCAGCTGGGGCGGGGGAAGGAGCTGCCGTCATGGTCCGCCCACCATCCCTGCTTCCAGGCGTAGGTGTCGATCTCCAGCGCGTTGGCCCCGTGCTTGAGCGCCGTGGTCACCCCGCCCTTGGTCAGTACCCGGTGGGCGATGGCCCAGGTAGGGCGCTGCTTGGCGGTGCTCGGCGTGGCCTGGGAGGGCGCGTCCTGCGGTACGGCCATCGCGGCTCCGGTTCCCAAGGTGGCTGCGGAGAAAGCGAGAGCCAGCGGGAACACTGCGGCGTGAAGTCGGCGTGGGACGGCCATGAGGGCGGGTCCTTTCTGTAGCCCGAGCTGCGCGTGTGGCGGCCCGTCTGCCGTGCGGAGGCTGTCGCCGTACAGCCGACCGGCCAACTGACCGCGGCCGCAGGGCTGCACGTCAAGTTACCTGCGGGGCATCATTGGCTGCATTCCGTACACGCCCGTTCGTGGGAAGAGAGCGGAAACTGGTGCTCGACGTACGTGAACTTCATGACTGCCGGACCACTGCCCGGCCTGAACAATTCCGCCGACGCCGCGCCGAAGCAGAATTGGTGTCAGCACGAGTACGGCACCGGGCCGCCCCGGAGCCCCGCTATATCCCTCCCTGCGACAAGCCGACGGTCCCGGACCAGTCGCAGATTCCGAACACGGCAGACCATTCTTCCTGCTACGACCATCTCGCCCAGGGATATGGCCTCCTCCACAAACCCACCCCCTCCAAGACCGATATGCCGGAAGGGAAGATGCGCCAATTGCGAAGCTGGGCCTCCGGATCAGCATCCGGTCAACGGCCGGACGTCAGAGCGCAGAGACTCAAGACCAGCCCGCCAGCAGAGATTCCCCCATGGATCCCAACCCAGAGCACCCATATCTTCACCTTCGAAATACGCGGAAACTCGGCTCGGTGCTCGGCCTGGTTGTCTGCGATGAGAACGGGCAGGTTCAGCCCTGGATGACGAAGTCCGACTTGATCGCGCAAACTGTCGGCCAGTCCGGAGTGAACGGCCCAACGCTCACCGTACTTGGTGCAAGCCACCGCCCCGAACGCCCCCAGAGCAAACAACGGCAACGTCACCACGAGTGAGGACGCGCGGAGATCACCGTGCTGCGCGAGGAAACCGAACCCGGCCGCAGCCACCACAATCACGACGTTGGTGAGCACCGCACGCTGATTCTCCATCTGGCGGGCCTCGTCACGCTGGCCCCTCCACAGCTCGAGCAAGACATCTGTGTCGTCTGCCATCCCGCCCCCCTACACCGCCCCTCGGCGAAGCACAACAACAACTACCGTGCCCCAAGAGTGAACCGCCCTGGGCGGAAGGGCGATGTCCCGGCAGCGCTCACCCCCCAGTCGGTCAAACCCCGATGACACCCGCTCAATCTCCGCTGTCGCAGGGCACCCGATATGACTGCCAGGGAGCACCCGGCGTATCCGGTGTCGGAATCCTCCGCGTGAAGGGAGAGGAACCGCGTCTCCCACGGCGCGGACCGATCGAGCCGTACCGGTACTGCGAGGACAGGCGGCAGAAGAGTTGTCGGCAGGGCGGAGAGTCGGGCGCGGATCGTGGTGCCCCTGGCACGGCACGGCTCTACCCCTCAGGTGGCGTTGGTGGAGGTGTCGCCTCCGCTGGGTTTCTCAAGAGACGCTCGATGAACTGCGTTGAGATAGTGGCGCGGCCGCCAGCGCGGCTCGTAGTCCGGGTGCTCGCGCCACCACCGGGAGACCCACACCAACATGTTGAAGTCATACCCCAGGTTCTGACGCAGGTTCTGCACCAGTCCCGGCTCCTCACTGCGGCCGTTGGCAACGGTCAGCCGCCAGGTGCTGATCTGCTCAGTGAGGCGCATAGCGGTGGAGAGCAGCGCGTTGGTCAGGGCGCGGACGGCGAACTGCTCCTCGCTGCCCTCGGGAAGTCGCGCCTTGAGCTCGCCGAGCCGGGCGTACAGGAAGTCCTTCAGCGGCGTGACGTCGGCTTCGGTGAGGTCGTCGGAGTAGGCCGGCTCAGGCAGCGGGGCGTTGTCCACGAACTCCAACGCTCGGCGGATGTCGTCCTCGTTCGGCTCTCTGCACACAGATTCCGCCTTCCCTTCGGGACGGCCCTTGGGCAATGTACGTCCTGGCGTTGACCGCGACAACGACACAGCGCGGAAGAGGGCGGCTGTCGAGCCCGTGATCCGTCGATTACGGCACCAGGGGCTGTCGGAACATTCATCGGCATCCCGCGCGCCGCTGGGCTTCGGGAGCCGCATCGCAGCGGCCCTGCCTTCTGCCTGAGCACTGCTTCAAACTCCGGGACGCCTTCTTCGACCGCGCCCCGGCTGCGGCAGGTCCGTGCCGGCCCTCCCCAACTGCAGCCCGCCGACGGGTTCCTGGCGCCCTCGGTGGACGTGACCGCTGGCTCCGCCCGGACGCCGCGATCAGTGCCGCCCACCTGTTCTCGCGCGCCTACGCCGCAACGGAGTGACCCGATGTGTCTCGTCAGGTCGCGAACCGCAGCTCGGGGCACTCCCAGAAGACCTTCGGCGGCGAAGGGGCAACTGTCCCTACCCGTACGGCTCCCAGGCGCCGGTAGAACTCCTCAGCGGGAGGGTGCGCCACCACGCGCACGTGGGCCAGGCCGGCTTCCCTGACCTGGTTGACCATGTGCTCCATCAAACGTCGGACGATGCCCATCCCCTGCGCATCGTCCGTCACGAATGCCAGGTCCAGCTCCGGCGGCTCCAGTACGAGAGCGTAGAAGCCCAGCAGCCGCCTGTTCGCATCGATGGCCACGAAGACCTGGTGACGGGCGATGTAGTCGGCCGTGACCAGGTGACCGGAGATGATCGAGGCGTACTCGCCCCGATAGGCGCCAGACGCCTGTATCAGTGCGGTGAGGCGCTCTGCATCCCGCACATCGGCACGTTTGATCGTCATGGATCTCATCGGCCGCAGTGTAGGAGCGAAGCCCAACTACGGTCATTGCGCATCGGGTTCTGATCCGCTTCCGAAACGCGCCCGGGAAAGGGCGAGCGGGAGAGGGTGGCGCCACGATCAGCTGGATATGACGAAGGCGCCGATGAAGAGGGCCATGTAGAGCAGCAGGATCGAAAACGCTATGGCCGCCACGACGAGGACAGCCTTCATCACGCTCTCCGCGGCCCGACGGTCGCGAACAGGCCGTAGAGGAAATTGAGGAGCACCCTCGCGTTCAGTCATGACGTCATCCTGCTGATCGCTACGGCAGCGGGCCATCCGCGCAAGTACTCACATGCGGCGGCCGTCTCCCCATGCCCTGCCTGGCCCGAGCGGCGAGTTGCCGCCGGGGAGCGTCGGCGGCCCGTGAGAGGTGCCGGGCCACTGAACGCGGCTCGGCCGGCACGTTCTGCGGTTCGCTGAGGCGTACGAGGAGGCCGGCGGGGTGCTGGCCGCCGCCGCGAGCGAGCGGCTGTACTGGCTGATACGGGACGCGCTGGCGTCCTCGGAAGAAGTGCAGTTGGTGGCACAGACATGGCGGGAGGCCGGTAGGACGGAGCTGACGACGCGCTTCGTGGAGGAGCGGCTGGATGCCTATGTCACCGCCCTGATGGACGCGCTGGGCTGACCAAGGCGGTCCGGGGCGCGGGCACGGCCTCATCACTCACCGCTCAACCAGGTGGGGAATCGAGCCGACCCTCGATGTGGCCGTTGCCGACGTGACGGGACAGAGCCTCAGTTGGCCGAGGTCAGGTCCTGGCCGGCGTGGGCTTGGGCAGGTTCGCGTACCAGGCAGGTGGCCGCGAGGGAGAGGGTGGCGGCGGCGGTCGCGGCCCAGGGGACGAGGCGGATGTGCCCGGCGTCGGCCAGGACTTCGGCCAGGAGAGGAAAGGTACCGCCGAACAGGGCGATGGAGAGGGTCAGGGGCAGGCCCATGGCCAGCACCCGGATGCGTACGGGGAAGAGACGGGCGAAGAAGACGTTGGCGGTGGCCAGGGGGCCGGCCAGGCAGGCCAGAACGAGGGCCGCCGCGATCCACGGAGGAAGGCGCTGTGCGCCGACCGCCGCGTAGGCGGGGACCGTGGCCAGCGCGGTGAGCAGCAGGCCGACGCGGAAAACCGGCCGGGCGCCGACGCGGTCCGCCAGCGCTCCGGCGGCGGCCATCATGGCGAGGAGCATCAGCAGCGGCGCGACCATCGCTGCGGTGCCCCGTGCGTCGGCCGGTCCTCCGGTGTGCCGTACGTATTCCGGCAGGTAGGTGATGGTGAGGTAGTAGCCGGAGGTGAGGCCGGCCGTCATGAGGAAGACGGCCATGGCGTTGCGCCTGACGAGGCGCCGGGAAGGGGAGCCCTGTCCGTCACCGTCCTGGCGGCCGGAGCAGGCGCAGGCGCAGGCCAGGAATTCCGGTGATTCCGCCGCCCAGCGGCGGATCAGGACGACGGTGAGACCGAGCAGCCCGCCCACGGCGAATCCGACGCGCCAGCCGCCCTCGCGCAGTTCCTGCGGCCCGAAGTGGGCGAGCAGGACCGCCAGCCCCAGGTAGCACAGCACCGTGCCGAGGATCGCGCCGCCGTAGGAGATGCCGCTGTAGAGCATCCGGCGCCCCGGCGGAGCCGTCTCGCTCACGTACGCGGCGACGGTGGAATTCTCGGCGCCCACGGCCAGGCCCTGGACAATGCGCACCAGCACCAGGAGCACCACAGAGCCCGCGCCGAAGTCGTCGGCGGTGGGCAGGGCCGCAAGGGCGAAGCTGCCGACCGCCACCACCGTCATGGACAGCAGCATGGCCGCCCGGCGGCCCCGGCGGTCGCCGAACCGGCCGAGCAGTACGCTGCCCAGCGGTCTGGCCAGGAAGCCCACGGCGAATCCGGTGTAGGAAACCAGCGTCCCCGCCGCGCCGGGCGCGACCAGCTGGCCGGAGAAGTACGGGACCAGCAGCGCGTAGATGGTCCAGTCGAACGTCTCGACCGCGCTGCCCGCCGTGGCCGCCCACAGGCTGCGGCCTCCCGCCGTCCGCCTGCCCTCGACGCCATCCTGCCTGCCGATGCCCGCCGGTTCCCGCAACATGCCCCGTATCTCCCCTGTCTCCCCGTGTTTCGTGCGCACGTCGCCCCCGCTTGAGTTCGACATCGGCGAACGACTCGTCAATCTGAAGGCAGGAAGTGAAGTAAGTGAAGTACGCGGTGGTGCACGGCCCTTGTGCGGTGGTGAGAGGGCCGCGCGTGTTCACGGAGGAGGAGCCGTCCGGGAACTGTCGGCGCACGGCGCCGATCCGCTCGGTGGGTCCACCCGGTTGGCGTCCCCGGCATGCGACCGGAGCAGGCCCGTGGTGAGTTGAGGCTGTGGCGCGGGGCTCCAGCGACAAGGCCGCAGCACTCGTGCGCTGGACAGCGAGGCTCCTGCATCGGCCCGGTGCCGCCCTGCCCGGTCGACGTGCAGGGCGTTGTCGTCACACGAGCGGCGGGGCCACGCCCGCCCCGGACAAGGAAGCCCGCCATGACCGACTGCCCCGCCCGTCCCACCCTGGAACCGCTGGCTCAGGCCCTCGCCGACGACACGGATCCGCCCTTCTGCTTCCAGATGCCCCTGGCCCAGGGCCGTCAGTTCACGGAGGAGAGACAGGCCGGAACCATCGCGCAGCCGGCAGTCGACGAGGAATGGATCACCGTCAGGGGCGGGCCCACCGGAACGGTGGACCTCCGTATCGTCCGCCCTGCCGGGACCGCCGGAGCACTGCCCGTAATCCTCTACCTTCATGGCGGTGGCTGGGTCTTCGGCAACGCCCGCACCCATGACCGGCTGGTGCGCGAACTCGCCACCGGTGCACGGGCCGCCGTCGTTTTCCCGGAGTACAGCCCCTCCCCCGAGCACCGCTACCCGGTCGCCCTTGAGCAGGGCTACACCGCCGCCCAGTGGATCGTCGACAACGGCGCCTCCAAGGACCTTGACGCGGCCCGGATCGCGGTCGCGGGCGACTCCGCCGGCGGCAACATGGCAGCGGCCCTCACCCTGATGGCCAAGCAGCGCGGCGGCATCCACCTCACGGCCCAGGTGCTCTTCTACCCGGTCACCGATGCGGCCTTCGACACCCCCTCCTACCACCGGTTCGCCGAGGGATACGGCCTGCGCCGCGACGCCATGCAATGGTTCTGGAACCAGTACACCAGCGACGAGACGGAGCGGGCGCAGCTCACTGCCTCGCCCCTGCGGGCCACCACCGAACAGCTCACCGGCCTGCCACCCGCACTCATCATCACCGCCGAGGCCGACGTCCTGCGCGACGAAGGCGAGGCCTACGCCGCCAAACTCCGCACCGCGGGCGTCCCCGTCACTGCCGTCCGCTACACCGGCATCATCCACGACTTCGTCGTACTCAACGCCCTGCGCCCCACTCACGCAGCCGAGGCAGCCATCAGCCAGGCAACGGCCTACCTGGCCACCGCACTCCATTCACACGCTCCCCGCCGAGCAGCCTTGACGGCCACGCTCCTCGGACACCCCTGCACGACCCGGCGGCCGGCCTCATCAAAGAGCCCCCAACCACCAGCAGGCCAGCCGATCCACGAGCCTCAGAGGGACCCGGTCTCGCGGGCTTCCTGAGCCAGGACCCCGACGCCGTCACCGCCAGCCTTAGCCTCACCGACAGCTCCGACGTCATCGAAGGTCCCATCAATCGCGTGAGACGAGACGATCAAGCGGCAGATGTACGGCCGCGGCTGCTTCCAACTCCTCCGCACCCGCGTCCTGTTGCGATCGTGACCGCCCCGGGCGTCGACCAGGCCCTTGAATTTCGCCGTCTTCTCCTGCTCGACGGGGTCGTTGTAGGTGATGCCGTTGCCGAAGCCGGTCCGTTGGGAGAGCCGTTGCACGCCTCGACCTTGTTCGGCGCGGCGATCGCCCGCCGCCTCAGCGGGGCATCGGCAAGGTGGCGCAGCAGTTGGACGGTGCGGATGACGTGGCCGACCTCGCGGAAGGCGGTGTAGGTGGCGTTCTTGCGCGAGCTCGCGCGCAGGCGCCGCAGCAGCAGGGTGGAGGAGAAGACGCCCTCGCCCACCGAGACAGCCACCCTCAGCAGGTGCCCGAACTGGGACTTGATCAGGTCGAGGTCGACGACGTTCTTGCCCGGCTCGCCGAATCCGCCATGAGCGATTCTCACCAGTGTCCCTTGTCCAAGTGAGGTCACATGAGCGCCCGGTGGGGTTCGCGCAACTCGTTCTCACTCGGAAGCGGCCCGAGCCCCCTGCTGAGAACTGCGTTGCGCGAAGCCCCAGATCATGGCGGACAATGCCGGGATGATCCAACCCAGAATCCATGTCGCTGCGTACGTGATCCGGCATCGCGCCGTCCCCGAGCTGCTGGTGTTTGACCACATCGGCATGCCGGAGGCCGGTACCCAGGTTCCTGCGGGAGGAGTCATATCCGGCGAAGAACCGGAGGAAGCGGTTCTTCGAGAGGTCGCCGAGGAGACCGGTCTGCGGACAGCAACAGTGGTCCGGCAGCTCGCCGTGGAGGACAAGCCTCACCCCGAAACGGGACAGCCACGACGAACCAGCTTCCTCTACCTCCAGGCACCCGCAGACACCCCCGATGCATGGGAGCACCACGTCCACGGCGACGGAGACGACGCCGGTCTCACCTTCGCCTGCCGGTTTCTCCCACTTCCTCTGAGGCAACCACTGGCCGACGATCAAGACGCATGGCTGGGTCGCATCGACCCGCGCTGGACCACCGTTACCGGAGAAAGCCAGTAGTCAGTCGCAGACACCGCACACCGAATAGGCGGCACCTCAGCATGCGGGCCCAGGGGTCCCAAGGCTGCTTATGCACTACCGCCGCGTCACAAATGATCGGCCTCGTTAACCGGCGGTTTCCCCGTATATCCACCCCGGACCTGCGCGATGCCTGAGCTCACTGCGCTCAGGCATCGCAAGCTCGTCAGCCGTTCGCGATAGGCCGTAAATCGCTGACACACCAGCGAAAGAACTCCTCCCGCAGGCGGGCTCCCGGGCAGGGCAATCGTCGTCGAATGCTTAGATTTCGCCACCGTCCCTATTGCTGGGGTGGAAGCGATTGCCGTTGGCCTACACCGTAACCGCGTCGGGTCGATGTTCGATCTGGAACGGCTCGTCCCCGTGCAACGTCCCAGGCCAGGAACCAACTCGTGCAGGCGAGTGGGTGGCAATGACGCAGCTCTCCTAAATCCGGGGTACGAAACGCCTTTGCCGGAACGAGCCGCTCGTCAGGAAGTCAGTACGAGCCGACGCCAAGCTCCGGACAGGCCCACGGTGCGGTTCTGCAGGCCAGCCGCCCACGCCCCAGGCGCCTGAATACAACTCAGCAGGCCCGCCCGCACGCACGGGGCCGCCACCCACGGCCGGGGAGCCGACGACTCACCGTCGGCACATCGGCGTGGTACCGACTGCCTTCCCAAGAACAGCAATACGCTCGGCGCCATGTCCGACATCTTCGATCATGCTCCGCAGGTCTGGACGGCAGGCCGACTGCGTCAGGCGCTGGCTGGTCTGCCCGATGACACGCCACTGCACATCGGTGTCGCCGATGAACCGGGCGACTTCACCGGATACTCCGAGTACGCCCTGGTGAACCTGGAACCGGTGGAAAAAGACAGCGGCACCGACACAACCACCATCGAGTACACCCTGCTCGCCGACTACACAGCCGGTCAGTACCACCTCGACCCGGCCTGAACCACCCCCACATCCCTCAGGGCGTGTACCCCATCCCGCCCCTCAGTGGAGCCGGTGGACGACGCCACAACCGGTCGGGCACGCCCCCAGGATCTTCGCGCCCGCCGGCACGGGATGCCTGTCCTTGCCCAGTCCCTCCCCCACCGCCCCGCTCTCCATGGGGCGGTGAAAGACAACGGCCTTCGGTGCAAGGCAACGGGGCCGGTCCGGCACAGGCGCCAGGGGCTTGGCCATGGGCACGACGGGTACCGGGCGTGGGGCGGCTGGCTGGTGGGACCAAACGGAAAATGTGGCATGGCAGCGGATGATGGCCCGGGGCATCGCCCATGCCACGCGTAACGGCAACAGTTCTGGTGCCGACGGAACCCGTCGGCCACCGGCCGTTTGTCACGTGCCGCGGCCGGGCATCGACACCACCCTCCGGGGCCGAGCAGTCGCCGAGCGGACTCAGCGCGCCGGCCATGCGGGGCTTCCCCTCGCGGCCGACCGGTAGCGGGTCAGATCCGCCAGGAACGAATGCGGTCGGCCGCGTCGTAGGTGTCCGTGTGTCCGGCGTCGATGTCCCGGGCAAGGTCGATCAGCGCGCCGTACGGTGCATCGAGGCCCTCGCCCGCGGCGTTCATGTACGCGACGACGATTGCAGCGCCGAAGAGCGCGTTGCGGGCCGGGAGCGGGCGCAGCCGGATCGTCGAGTGCATCAGGGCGGCGGCCCGCCACGCGTTGTCGACGATGGCGCCGACCCTGGGGGTGTTGACGCGGTGCCGGCCGACGGCGGCCACCAGGGCCGAGAAGTCGTGGACCGTGGGGTGTTTGGGCAGGACTTCCGCCTGGCGTTCCAGGAGCCAGCGGATGTCGATGTAGAGCTCCATGGTCAGGCGGCCCGTCCCGGCGTGTCCAGCTGTGCGGGGGTGTCCTGGGGGAACGCTTCATCGAATGCGTCGGCGTGGTCGGCGATGAACGAGCGGAAAACCTCCGCAGCGCTCTCGAGGCGGGGATCGCGGACCGCGTCGTGCGCGGCCTGCGTAATGAGCGCGGTCACCGTGGTGCTCTCGGCTTCAGCGCGTTCCTTGAGCAGTTCGTACAGCTGGTCATCGACCCGGATCGTCACTGATTTCGACATGACACCGACCGTACAGCAGGCCGTACAGCACGGGTACGGAATCGGCGGATGAGACGGAGCGCTGGAGTGGGCCCATTGAGCGTCGTGGTTGGCCTGGCATGGCGGTGAGCATGCCGCTTGATCTGCACAGTTGGCACCTCAGTGGCACGAGGCCGCAGGGCGGCAGCGACGTCCATCGACGACTGTCCCGCACGGGGGGCGACGGCTCGGTAACGCAGCGCCGGTCTCCGGTCGTAGGGCCACAGCCCGATCCGGCCCCTGGCCGGCGCGTGCCAGCATCGCCCTATGTCTCACTCCTGGCCCAGCCACCTCAACGTAGGGGCGGTCCGCTTCGCCCGGCCCACCGCGAAGTACGACGACGTCTTGGTCTTCTACCGCGACGTCCTCGGCTTGCCGGTACTCGCCGGATGGCGCGGCCAGCACGGCTACGACGGCGTCGTCCTGGGCCTGCCAGGCACCCCGGTGCACATGGAGCTCCTGCAGCATGGCGACCCACCCCGCATCCCCGAGCCGCACCCGGAGAACCAGCTCGTGCTCTACCTCCGCGGCCCCGAAGCCGTCGCCGTCGCCGCCCGACGGCTCGCCGAGCACGGGCACAGCCCCGTTCCCGCCGCGAACCCCTACTGGCCGGAACACGGCGCCGTCCTCTTCGAGGACCCGGACGGCTGGCTGGTCGTACTGGCGCCCTGGGTCTTCGGCGAGGAGCCCCCACCGACCGGCTGAGCGAAGGATCATGGGCCTCGCGCCGAGTGTCACGCTTCCCTGCCGGGCCAACCACAACGCTCAACGGGCCGCCTCCAGCGCTCAAGCACAGCGGAACTGTCCTTGACAGTCAGCCCAATCCGGTCGAAGTCTCCGACCTGTGTGGACTGCGTTGGCCGTCGTAGATGGTCATGCTGTGCTTGAGCCCATGAGTCGGCCGAGTGCGCCGTTTCGTCCCGCATCCCATGTGCAAGAAGCGCGGGAGCCGGGGCGAACGTCCGGCCCCCGGCGACGCCCAGGAGCGCAACGCGCTGCAACTGCTGACCAACAGGTTGAAAGCGTGACGAGGCGTGGCCCCCGCTACGACAGAACCCGGACAGTTACTTGGCTGGGCTCCAGTTACGGGGATCCCTCATCTGGATCCGTGGACTTCGAGGGCGGCGCGTACGGCGGATTCGAGGGCGCCTTCGATCCAGGCGGGTTTGAGTGAGGTGTGGTCGCCCGCGAAATGGAGAGGGCCTTCGGGGGTGGCGACGTGCGGGAAGAGTTCGGTGTGCTGGCCGGGCAGGAGGACGGCGGCTTCGCCATAGGCGTAGGGGTCGCGCATCCAGCTCTGGGTGCGGCCGGCCCCCGTGTAGAAGACCTCGATGCGCTGGCCGTAGACGTCCTGCAGGCCGCGCAGGGCATGCGGACAGCGGGCGTCGTCGTCGAGGCAGTCCCAGCGCAGGGCGTCGTCGGCCCAGCTGTAGGAGGCCAGGATGACTCCGCCCGGGCTGCCGGGCACGGGGTGGGAGGGGTGGAACATGAACCGGTTGGGGTTGTCGGAGACCGAGCCGCCGCCGATGGCTGCGGTCGCTTCGGGCTGGTCACGCAGGGTGGAGCGGCGGGCGGCGTACTGGGCGCGCTGGGCATCGTTGAGCCAGCCTTCGGGCACGGAGGGGTGGGCGCCCAGCAGGGAGCCGTCGGTTGGTGCCTTGCCGGTGCGGTAGGTCTGGTACAGCCCGGGGCGGATGGTGTCGAGTTCGCGCTTCCACTCCGCCTCGGTCCACTCCCACCAGCGGCGGGAGAATTCCAGGAGGACCTTGGTGGCGGCGTCGTAGTGCAGTTCGGTGATCGCGCGCCGTTTTCCGTACGACAGGTGCGGGGTGACGGGCAGCTGGCGCAGCCCCGAGAAGGGCACAGTGATGATCGCGGCGTCGGCGGTGAACTCCTCGCGTTCCACCAGGCCGTGGCCGATTTCGGAGACCGTGTCGATCCACACGCCCGCGCCGGCGGGGGCCTGGGTGCCGTGGGCGATGCGGGTGGCGCGGCGGTTGAAGCGGACCAGGTCGCGTACCCGGGCCAGCAGGGCGTCGGCCAGGTGGGCGGTACCGCCGTCGATCTCGTAGAAGCGGGTGCGGGGGTGGATGAGGGCGGAGCCCATGAAGCTGTGCAGGAAGGCGAGCGGCAGGCGCGAGGTGAGATTCTCCAAGGTGCCGAGCAGGTCGATCGTGTTCGGGTCGAGGCGTGCGTGCTCGGACAGGAAGCGGTACATCGACCACTCGCCGAACTGCTCCACCACGCGGGTCCACCCCGCCAGGCACTCGGGCAGGGGCTTGTCGACGCGCAGCCCGTCGGGGCCCTTGACGGAGAACTCGTCGCGGACCGGGTCCAGGACCTTGCCGAGGATCTGCGCGGAGGGGACGTCCCACAAGCGCTGCGGGACACCGAAGGAACGGTTCACCGCACGCGGATTCTTGACGTAGTCGGAGCGCCGCATGCGGACGCCGTTGACGTACAGCCACGTGCGGGCGGCCGGTTGGGAATGGTGGTCCACGTCGACGAGGTGGAACCGGCGGCGTTTGAGGCCGAGTTGGTCGATGAGCCCGGTGACCAAGGGGTGGCTGTCGGGAATGCGCATCGCACCGGCTTCGGCGTACTGCTGCGGATCGGCGAACGGCTGCCGGGCCTTCTCGTGGCCGCCGGTGCGGAACGTCTTGATCCGCCCGCCGGCCCGGTTGCCGTTGGCCTCGAGCACGGTGACCTCGTGGCCGGCCTGTTTGAGCAGATAGGCGGCGCTCAGCCCGGCCGGCCCGGCCCCCACGACCAGCACCTTCTTGGGGCGCCCGCCGGTGCGCGGCAGCCCCCGGCCCAGCAGGACGCTTTGGTAAAGCGGGGTCAGCGGCCGGTCGTTGCTGTCCAGGACCAGCAGGGATCGGGCCACCCCCTCGCACACCTGGCGGGGTGCGAATCCCGCGGCAGAACGTTTCTCCTGGGCCGCGGCGGACGGCAGACCGACAGCCGAAGTGCCCATCGCTGCCAAGGCGGCGGACGAGGCGAAGGTACGACGAGACAGAGGATGTGTGGTCATCCCCCCGGTCTAGGGGCTCAGGCACGCGCAGTTGTGGCGACGCACGGGCCACTGCGGCAAGCGCCACTCGCCTGGAGGCAGGAACGGAGCCGGACTTGGGAAATCTCCAGCAAGCGGCAGGCTGTTGCCGTCTCCGAGTACGAGGGGAACGTCGGGCAGTCCCAGGCGGAGCTGGGGGTCATTACAAGGCCGGGCTCACAGCAATGGCGGGCGCACGCCGGCGTGAAGGAGGGCGGTCGCCAGTCCGGTGCCGGCCCCGATAGCCGCGACGCGCGGGGACTTTAAGGGACGGACGGCGAGTTCCGAGCGCATCGAGCAGGGCAGAAGGATACGAAGGACGGTGCGCTGCATGGCTGGCTGCAGCCTTGCCGAAGGAGCGAGCCCGCGAAGTCATCGTCACGCGGTCGCCCTCATGCGGCCGTCCTCTGTCGTCCCAAGGTGCCTGGGACAGCGAACCATTCCGTTCACCCTGGCGTCTGCCGCCGCATTCACTAGCAGGGAAGGTCCGGGGCAGGTGCGGAAACCCTTCAGTGAGTTAGCCGAACGTGTTCCTTTAATCTGCAGCGACTAACTTCGTTGTCCGGGCAAGAAATTGAATGGAGCCATCCGATGACAGAGAACGGGATCATGCTGCACATCGACCGTGACAGGGTCCATGCAGGGGATGATGAGTTCCCTCCGTTCCACATGATTCGCGTGACTCATACCGTACGCGGGGACGCCACCGTCGGCGAAGCCCTCGGCACCATTACCCACGGCCGCGACCGCTACAGCCTGGCCTCCGTGGAGGGAGGGGCTACCTGGGTGCTGTACGGCGGCCCGGCGGACAGCGAGAAGTCTTGCGTGGTGGGCAGGGGGAGTGTCGCGCTTGCTGTCATCGCAGGCTCGATCGAGGAGACGAGGATGGTGGTCGATCCGGGCCTGGCGCTGTCCTCTCTGGCGGGCACGGACGGGGGCGTGAAGTTCTATTTCCGCTACCTCCAGAGAGCCGACCCGCAACAGACGTGGCAATCCCTGCGCGACGAATGAGAAGGCCCGGTGGCCCGAGGGCATCACACCTCAGGCCGCCCACCACTGCTCAGCCAACTCACGATCGTATGCAGGTGATTTCGGACGCCATTGCAGCTGACTCCGACCATCGCAGGTGCCCTCTGGCCTGCACACGTCAGCCTGCCGTGAGACGCGCCGCCCCGCCGTCTGATCCGCCGCACCCGCCGCCCGGCCAAACGGCGCGACGTCGCCCCCACTACCTGGCCCGGCAAGCGGCATAACTCGCGATGCAAACCAGGGTCTACTTGGCCCGGACCATACGCATCGCTGCGCCTCACAGTTCCGCCGGCCGGGCTTCCTGATCAGCGCTCCGGAACCCGGCCAGCGTGACGTCCTCGGGGTCGAAGCAGCCGGCATCTTCGCGGCCCTCGAGGACGAACCCGAACAAGACCCGCAGCACTTCGTTGCCCAGATCCAGCGGGTGGAAGGGCAGAGGATAATCGGGCGCATGCTCGACGGCGTGCCGTCCGGCCCAGAAGTCCTGCTCCAGCGGGAGCGGCTCACCGATCTGCTCGATGACACCCTTATCCGGCGACAGGCTCAGGCTCCGCACGAGGGTGCCGTCCTCCCACAGGGCGAACCCCAGCCAGTCCGCCGCGCTGTCCATGGCCACCGCGTAGGCCCGCGGACGGACGGAACGAGAGACATACTCGGCCAGTTCGCTGGGGCGGTCACGGCTCAGGTCCCGCGACGCGAGGACGTCCACGTCGGCGAATCGCCCGGCGCAGACCATCCCGGGCTCCGGCCAGACCACCTCATCCAGCATCAGAGAGCCAGCCGGTTCCAAGACGCCCGGCGTCAGCACCTCGTCGACCAGCAGCCGGGCATCCACCTCATCAGCTGCCAGGCCGGGACGCAGGCCCGCACGAGGAGTCTCCCGCGCAAACGCGAGCAACGACGCCTTCGACCCCATGAACTGCCACCATCCCTATCTGCCCGTGATCGTCGAGAAACCACATTAACTGGTGACGGAATACCCCAGAACGGCTGCCCTCCCACCCAGGATCAGACACAGCCTCACTGCTTCCTGAAGTGCTCGATCAGGCGCGAGTGGCTGTCATCGGCATGGCCGTCTTCCACGGCCTTGTTCACCAGGCCGAGGGTGTAGCCGGGGAATTCGACGTCGATGTTCCGGGCCCCGCTCTCGCGGGCCAGGTCTTCGACCGGGGGTCGGTGGTGCTGGAATTCTCCGTACGGTGTTGCGTACTCACCACGGTCGACCTCATCGGCGATGACCGGGAAGGACACCAGTAGTGCGGCAACGGACGGGCCGGCGTCGTCCAGGAACTCCTATACCTCGATGCCCTCGCTGGACAGCAGAACGGCCGCGTGCCGGAATCCGTTGAGCGTGCCCCGCATGGTGCCGTGCACGGCCATCCCTTACAGGTTCCGTGGCGCGGACACCACCGGCCCCGACGGCAGCGTCTGGCCGTGTGTCCTGTCCCGTTTCATCACCGTCGGCAGCGTGCGCACGACGCCACTGGCCCAGATCTGGAACGGCCCCGTCCTGGCCCGGGCCCGCGTCGGCATCGCGGCCGTCCACGGCGACGGGGTCCAGGCGTGCACGCCGCCGCAGTTCCTGCCGATGTGTGGGCCGTGCTCGCCGTGCCCGTCCTCCGTCGGCCACTGCGACCCGCCGGGAACGGCCCCTGCCGCGTGACCGGTGCTACGACGATCGGCCGGGCACCACCGACCGGCAAGGGGACGGGACATGGACGATCACGGGGACGACTTCACCGCCTGGCTGGGCAGACAGGACCAGGCCGCCCAGCGGGCCGAAGAACAGTGGAACCTGATCGCCCAGTACATCCGTCGAAGCGGCCAACAAGGTCGGCCCCGACCTGCCGCTGTGCCTGCCCGGCGAACCCCAGCAGTGCGGGCGCGACGCCCAGACCCACGACCGGGATCAGCAGACCGATCATGGCCGCCCTCAAGGCGGCGGCCCACCACCTCATCGAGACCAGCGCCCCCAACCCCGCCCACGCCGCCTACTACGCAGGCCCTCTCTACCAGCGCCAGCTGGCCCACCTGCGCGGGAACGGCACACAGCCGGGCACCTGACCGCCCGCTGCACACCTTGCCCATCCCGGCCGCCTGGCACGATTGTCAGACCCTGGGTCCACCATGGGCGTCATGACGGACCAGGACATCTCTGCCGACGACGTACGCCAGCTCCCTGCCTGGATCCCCACCGTCGGGCCGGGCTGGACCGCGCTGCTCAACCAACTGCACCGTGACCTTCTGGCGCTCGATCCCTCCTACCGGATCGAGCACTTCGGCACCGCCCTCGGTGGCCTGCGCATCGCCGTGGCCGACCGCTTCGACGGACACGGCGAATTCGACGGAGAATTCGCTGACCGGGCGGCGACCCTGACGGACGCGGCCGAGACTGCTTCCGAGCACACCTGCGAGATCTGCGGATCCCCCGGCCGTCTCCGCTTCCGCGGCGACTCGCACGGCACCTGGCTGACCACGGTGTGCGACAGGTGCCGCCTGGCTCCGGCCGCCGTCGCACGCGCCTGACCGCACACGGGTCCCGGCAGGAGACCCTGTGCCGCTTCCGACGCCTGATCGTCAGCCGGGACGCCTGGCCATGACGACTAGACCCGGCCCGCTGTACTCCTCCGGAGGAAGCCGGAGTTCGGCGACTGGGTGCAGGCCGGCCTGCTCAATCAGACCCACGAGTTGTTCCGGCCGCCATTTGCGTGTCGTCCAGCGAACGGGTACGTCCCCGTATGCCTCGGTGCACACCACGTCCTCGTCGCCTACGTGTGTCGCGGTGATGAAGTGCCCGCCCGGCTTCAACGCGCGTGCGAACAGGGCGAGGACCTGAGGGAGGACGTCACGGGGGAGGTTGAACAGTGACCACCACCCGAGCACGCCGTCAAGGGACGCTTCGCCAAGGTTGAGGTCAAGGCCGGTGGCGGAGGCGACGCTGAAGCGACAGTGCGGATGAAGACGGCGCGCGTTCTCGATCATGCGGGGAGAGATATCGACGCCGGACACATCGAGCCCGCGTTCGACGAGGTATGCGGTCACCGCCCCGGGTCAGCAGCCGACGTCGAGGACAGGCCCAAGGAGGATGTTGACGCAGTTCTCGTACTCGCGACGGACCTTGCGCTGTGCCGGGACCGCCGGGATGCTCTGGGCGCTGTCGAGGGGTTGGCAGCGGGCGAGGAGTTGGCGGTGGACCGCGGGCGCGCCGCTGTCGCACAGGGTGTAGCCGTGGCCTCGCTGTACGGTCACGCCGTGGTCGGGCGCGGCCCGCTCGACGGGCTCCGGCTCGGCCGTACGGAGGCGGGAGAGCCTGCTGATCAACGGAGCGATCGTCGTCGGCGAGGCGCGTAATTACCTCACCGTCCTGCTCGAGCCGAGCACAACCGCAGACGCCCAGTCGGCAGAGGTGCCGGCCGAACGCCTGAGACGGAGGTCGATCGAGTCAACGCGGATCTCGCGCGTGCAGAGCAGCTCAAGAACTTCCGCGTTCTGCCGCGTCCCTTGGAGTTCGAGCGCGGCGAGTGGAGCGCGAACGGCAAGAAGAAACGCGACGCCGTCGTGAGAGCGTTCGCAACGCTGATCGACGAGATGTACGACGCGAACGACGACGCGGCGGTTGCGAACCAGCCGCGCTCAAGGCCGGATTAGGGCGGAAAGGCCAACCTGTCGGCAGCAGTGCTCCCTTCCTGCTGCGGCCAGGCCCCAGGATGACGCGGATGGTCGGGTTCGGGGCCAGGCCGCAGGTTCCGCACGTCAGGGGGCGCTGCCGCACGCCAGGTGCAGGTATGGCGTGCGGGTGGCGCCGACGCAGGCCAGGGAACCGGGGCCGCTGACGGTCAGTCGTTCAGCCGGGTGCGCAGCAGCCGCCTGCCCAGTTCGGCGCCCTTGCGGCTGTCGGCTTGCGCCTTGCGGAACAGTTCCACCAGTTCGGTGTCCTTTTCGCGTTCCGCGTCCTGGATGTAGGTCTCCAGGCGAAGGGTGTTGTTCAGGCACGACTCGACGAACCAGATGAGGTTGTAGTCCTTGTTCAGTGTGCCGGTGATGTTGCCGGTTTCGGCGCTGCTGGTCATGACGGCTGTCCTCCATGTCGTAGATCAGGCGTCTTGGCGCGAGCGGGGCGCCGCCCGCTGTGTCTGCCCGGTAGTCCTCGAAGCGGCCGTCGAGTACCCGAGTCGTCCCGGTGTACACGTCCAGGCGCCACGGGAGGGTGCTCGCCATCTGTCGAGTGGGTACGGGCGAGTGGGTACGGGGGCGAACCGGCAGCACACCGCGGATCCCATCCGCCTTCCTGGGTATCCCGGCGTTCGGCCAAGGCGCTCAGATCCGAGGGGGTGGTCAGGAGACCACGAGGCTGGAGATGAGCGGCCGCGCCGCCGGGCGGAGGTGGCGTGGTCCTCGGGGGCGTGCGGCGGCCAGGAGCGTGCGCACGCGTTCGGCGGCCGGGACATGCGGGGCGGAGCCGAGGCGTTCGCGAGGCCGGGCACGGTGGGCCCGGTCGTTGTGGCGCGCGGCGGGGGTCGCTCTCGGTGTGCTGGTCAGGCACGGCTCTCGGCTCTGCGGTGGGAGGGGTTCCGGGAAGGCGGCAGGTGTGGTGGATCAGCAGGGCGGTGGCGATGCCGATGTCGGCTCCGGCGGCCATGTGGCCGGGGTAGTGCGCGCCGCTGTGTACCCGGGCAGTGGCGATCAGCACCGTGGGCAGCGCCAAGCAAGAGGGCGCCGGGCAGCGGTGGGCGGCGATGAAGGCGGCGGCGCAGGCCGACAGAGGTGTGTGCGGTCTGCTGAGCTCTCTGTGGTGGATAGCGTCCGGGTGAGGCAGGTGGTGTACCAGGAGGCCGCCCTGCGGACCTGGCGTTGTTCGGATCGCTGTCTCTTGCGCAGCATTGCGTACCTCGCTGTCCTCTGTGGATTCTGTGGGCGCTGTGTTCGGTTCCCTGGCGTACGTGGTCCGGGCGGCGACGCGACCGGCATCACCTCAGGCTCGGCGGGCTGGTCAGTCCGTGGCCTAGGTGGGCTGCTGGCGGGGCCATTTGCGGGTGTCGCGGGGCTCTACGTAGGGCTCTTCCGTTTCGGGGTGGCCGCCTTGGATGGAGCGTTCGCGGGCCAGCTCGGCGTCGAATTCCAGGCCGAGCAGGATCGCCAGGTTGGACAGCCACAGCCAGATCAGGAAGATGATGACGCCGGCCAGCGTGCCGTAGGTCTTGTTGTACGAGCCGAAGTTGGCCACGTACAGCGCGAAACCGGCGGAGGCGGCCAGCCACAGCAGAACCGCCACTGCGCTGCCGGGGCTGACCCAGCGGAAGCCGCGACCGCGGACGTTGGGCGCCGCCCAGAACAGCAGGGCGATCATCAGGATGACCAGCACCACCAGCACCGGCCACTTGGCGATCGCCCACACGGTGAGCGCCGCGTCCCCCACTCCGAGGGCGTCGCCTGCCCGTTTCGCCAGGGGCCCGGTGAAGACCACGATCAGTGCGCTGGCCGCCAGCAGCAGCATCAGGACGAGGGTCAGCCCGAGCCGCAGCGGCGTCACCTTCCACACCGGCCGCCCCTCCGGCAGGTCGTAGACCGCGTTGGAGGTGCGGATGAACGCGGCGACGTATCCGGAGGCGGACCACAGGGCGCCGGCCAGGCCGACGATTGCCACGACGCTGCCGGTGCCGCCGCTGTTTTGGAGCTGCTGCACGGCGTCGGTGAGGATGTCGCGGGCGGCGCCGGGGGTCAGCTGCTCCAGATTGTCCACGATGGAACGGGTGGCCTCCTGCCCGGCCACGCCCAGTAGGGCGACCAGCACGAGGAGGGCGGGGAAGAGGGACAGTACGCCGTAATAGGTCAATGCGGCGGCCCGGTCGGGCAGTTCGTCGTCCAGGAACTCCTTGCCGGTGCGCCGCAGCACCTGGCCCCAGGAGCGGGCAGGCAGCTGGGTCGGCTCATCAGGGGCGGCCTGTTCCACCTCGCGGTCCGGCCCGGTACCGATCACCGGCTCCGTGTCGTCGCGCTTGTCGCGCTTGTCGCGCTTGTGCTTGCCGAAGGGTGCCATAGGCGGCGGGTAGCCCGGCCCGCCCCTGCCAACCCCGCCCCTTCGCCGGTCCCCCGCCGCCCCGCTGGAGGGGGAAGGTGACCCGGCCCGGGGCCGCCCGGTGCTCCCGGGACGGCAAGGACGCTGAGGTGGCCGAGGGAGCGGGGGGACCCGTGCACAGGCCGATGACCTTGGCATACGGCCGTCGAGCGGTGTTCTGGGACGGCGGGCGGGGGTACCCGGCGGCCCAATCGACAACGCCGGCGACGGCTGGAGGAGTTGTGACCCGTTTCGATCCCGACCGTACGGAGCAGCAAAGTGCCGCTACGGTCGGCCGCACAGCCCAGCACGGTGCACAGGTGGCCCAGGAGCGGGCCGGTGAGGTTGCGAGCACGGCACGCGAAGAGGGTGGCCGTGTCGTACGGGAGGCGGCGGCCCAGGGTGAGGCGCTGCTGGACCAGCTCAGGGCCCAGGCGGGGGCGCAGGCCGAGGAGCAGAGCCATCGTCTGGCGGTCAACCTCCGTCGGCTGGCCGAGGAGTTGCGGCAGATGAGCGAGAGCGCCAAGCCCGACTCGGCGGCCGTCTCGCTGGTGCGGCAGGCGGCCGAGCGCGGTCAGGCCGCGGCGGACCGTATCGAGCAGCGCGGGCCCGGAGGCCTTATCGACGATGTGCAGGACTTCGCGCGCCGGCGGCCGGGGATGTTCCTGGCCGGGGCGGTGCTGGCCGGATTCGTGACCTCCCGCCTGGCCAAGGGCGCCAGTGCCGCCAAGGACAGTGGCCCGGCCGGTACCCCAGACAGCCGGTCCGAGACCGGCGGCACCGCACAAACCCACCGCGGCGCTGCCGGCGAGCCCGTCGAGCCCGTCGAGCCCGTCGAGCCCGGAGGTGTGCCGGGCGCCGTGCCGCCGCCCGGGGTTCAAGCACCGCCCGGGGTGCAGGGGACTCCCGGGGTTGCGCCGCATCCGGGCGTGCCGGAGCCGTCCACCAGTCCGCCGGTGACCGCGCCACCGGCCTCGCCGCAGGCACCCCCGATGCCGCAGCGTCCGCCGCGGCCCGGCCAGGAGCGACGGTCATGACCAGTCCGTCCGCCGAGGGACCCCGCCCCGGTGCGCCGCCGGCCCGGCCACCGGCCAGTGGTGAGGCCTCGCTTACGGACCTGCTCGGCGAGATGGCCGTCGATCTGTCCCGGCTCGTCCATGACGAGATCGCACTGGCCAAAGCAGAGGTGAAACAGGAGGCGTCAAAGGCGGGCAAGGCCGCCGGGATGTTCGGCGGGGCCGGATATGCCGGGCACCTGGCGGTGCTGCTGGCCAGCCTCGCAGCCGTTTTCGGGCTGTCCCACGTCATCGATCTGGGCTGGGCGGCGCTGGTGATCGCACTGGTGTGGGCCGTGGTCGGCGCGGTGCTCTACGTCCGCGGCCGGCAGCGGATGCGTACGGTGCAGCTCACGCCCGAGAGGTCGATCGATTCGCTGAAGGAGGATGCGAAATGGGCACGACACCCGACGAGCTGAGGGGGCAGACCGAACAGACCCGGGCCCACCTGGCGCACACCGCAAGCCAGTTGGCGGAACGGGTCCAGCCCTCCCATATCGCGCGGCGCCGCACCCAGGCCGCGCAACGGCGGCTGCGCACCTTCCGCGACCGCGTCATGGGCACCGCCCAGGACTCCGCGGCACAGGCGCGCCAGACACTCAGTGGCGGCACCGACCAGGTGGGCCGGCAGACACAGCAGCTGGAGGAACAGATCCGCTCTTCCACCCAGGGCAACCCGCTGGCCGCCGGACTGATCGCCTTCGGAACCGGCCTGCTCGCCGGTTCCCTCTTCCCCGCCACCGCGGCCGAGGAACGCCTGGGGCGCCAAGTGCGCGAGCACACAGAGGAGTTCACCGAGCCGGTCAAGGAAACGGCACGCGCCTCCGCGCAGCAGATGAAGGAGGAGCTGCGCGAACCGGCCCAGCAGGCGGCCGCCTCCGTCAAGGACACCGCCCAGGAAGCCGTACGGACCACAGCAGAGCAAGGACGGCGGTCCGGCCAGCAGGCCGCTCAGGAGGTGAGCGGCGAACCGAGGCGGCAGACCTGACCGCCCCGTACCGTCTCATCACATCGGTCCGGCGCCGCGCTGGGCGCCGGGCCGGTGTGGCCGGGGTCGTGAGCAGGCTGGGCCGCACGGCAGGGGCACCGCCGGGGCAGGGCGGATCGGCGCTGCGCGGCAGCCACGGGGTGTGTGCAGTGATGCGGGGTGCGGTGTACGCGCCAGGTGCCCCGGAGGGCGTACACCGCATCCAGCCCGTCCAGGGTGGGAATCACCATGTCCAGGAATATCGCGGCCACGTCCCCGCGGACGACCTCCTCGCGCGCACGCCGGGGAGCCTCGGTCAGTCCGGCTCGGGAGCCACTGCCCTCGGCGCCGGTGTCAGGCGGGCGGCTGCCGGGCTCAGGTTGGAGTGCCAGGTGCTGCCGGTGGCGCGGGCCAGGGACCGGAGGGTGCGCTGCCGATCAACGGCCCAGTGCGCAGGGCCGGTCCGGTGTACGGGGACCACGCCGACCAGTGTTCCGTCCGGAGCCGTCACCGGCAGCGAGGCCACCGCGCCGGCCTGTGCTTCCTCCAGGACGTCCAGGGTCGGCGTACCGTGGTCAATTCGGCGCCCCGGGAAGGCCAAAGAGCCGAGCCTCCAGGACGAAGCCCCGTGTGTCACCACCCTCCGTCGCCACGTGCGTCGCGATGAGCTGTGGGTTGTGTCCGGCGGATCATGTGACTACTAGGCTGCCGCGATGGAGCGCGTAACCGACGTATGTCGCGCTGGGCGACAGCCAGACCGAGGGACTCGGGGACGGCGACGAGAGCATGGGACTGCGGGGCTGGGCCGACCGCCTCGCCGAGCGGCTGACCGTGCACAACCCCGGCCTGGAGTACGCCAATCTGGCCGTACGAGGCCGCCGCGCCGAGCAAGTCCGGGCCGAGCAGCTCGGGCCCGCGCTCGCGTTGCGGCCCGACCTGGCCACCGTTGTCGCCGGGTTCAATGACCTGCTGGGACTGCGGTTCGACGCCGATGAATCCGCCGGGCATCTGGAGGCCATGTTCGCCGCGCTCACAGCGCAAGGCGCCCGCGTGGCCACCCTGACCTTCCCCGACCTCGCCCGGCTCGCCCCAGTGGCCCGCCCGGTCAGCTCCCGTATCGACGCGCTCAACCGCCGTATCCGGCAGGCAGCTTCCCGGCACGGCGTCGCCGTCGCCGAGATCGCCTGCTATCCGGCCTTCACCGACCCGTGGCTGTGGAGCCCGGACCGGCTGCACGCCGGCCCGCGCGGCCACGCCCGGGTCGCCGCCGCGGTCGCCCACGCCCTCGGCCTGCCCGGCAGCGACGACTCCTGGACGCTCCCGCTGCCGGCGCAACAAGCCCCCGCCTGGCAGCGCGCCACCGTCGAACTACGGTGGTTCACCGCCCACTTCGCCCCCTGGCTGCTGCGCTGCCTCCTGGGACGCTCGGCCGGCGACGGCCGCACCGCCAAACGCCCTCACCCACTGCCCCTACTGGCGAACGAGTCAGCCCCGCCCCTGTACGTGCCCTCAAAGACGTGACACCGACGCCGCGGTCGCTCCGTTCCCGCGACGAACAGCGGCAGGCCCCTCTCCCCCACCGCTCAGTGCGCCACGGCGAGGACGGGCGAGCCGACGGCCCGCGCCAAGAGACCCGAGAAAGGCGATGTTGTGAAGGGCACGGGCGCGGAGACGGGGGCCACGGCGGCGCCGATGGGAGTCACTTGCGGGTCTTCTGCAAGGAGAAACGTCGGTGAGGATTGAGGATTGAGGTCACCCAGAAGCTGCTGCGCAGCCCATCGCGGCTGGGACTCAGGCGCACGGTCCACGCCGCCGGTAATCAGCTTCTCCGGCCGTGGGACCCTCCCTCCAGCCTTTGAAGCTCCGCTTCGGTGAGGGCTTCGGTGATTGTGTGGTGTCGCGCGGCGGTCAGGCCGTGCGTCGAGCCGGGCAGGGTCGGTGAGGTGAGGCCCAGAGCAACCGCCCGAACGGACCGGTGAGTACCTGGACGTTCATGCCGTGGCGTGGGTGTTACCGGAGCAGTGCGGGGCGCCGTCGGCGATGCGGCCGATCGGCAGCAGGGTGCCGACGAGGAAGACGAACGCCTTCTCCCGGAGCGTTGGCATCACCTCGGCCAGGGACGGGGCGAGGGCGGCCAGGGCCCCGACAGCTTCTCGTAGGTAGCGGTAGGCGGACGCGATCCCGATGCCGAACCCGGCGGCCAGTTGGGCACAGGTGCCACCGCACCACAGGCGGGCGGCGGCACACCGTAACGTCACCACGGCTTCGCGTCCGGGTGCACCCGGAGCAGGAAGTGCAGGTCCAGCGAGCGCGGCGGCTCGCGCCACGTCGGGCCGAGTAGGCCGTCCAGGACGGCCAGTCGCTGATAGAGCGTGTTGACGTGGACATCGAGGGCCTTGGCGGCGGGTGCGGCCCGGCAGCCGTGGTCGAGGTAGGTCTTGAGCGTGCCGAGCATCGGCATGCTGCGGCGCTCCTGCTCCCGGACCACATCGCCCAGCAGGGCGTCGAACTGCGCCTGGAGTTCGACGCGCCCGGCGTGGCTGAGCAGCACGCGGTAGATGCCGAGTTGGGCGGCCGTGGCAGCGACGCCGGTATGGCCGAGGGTCCGCAGCGCGTCCACGGTGCGCGCCGCTTCGCGGTAGCAGCGGTGGAGATCGGCAGGGCCCGTGGCGGGACCGGCGACGCCGACGGTGGCCGGCGGGGTCGCGGCGCCGGCGCCCCAGGCCCGTACGAGCTCCTCGGGGTCGCGAGCGGGCACGACGGCGACCAGCCGTGCGCCGTCCGCCGCGACGATGGTGCCTGCGGGCGGGCCGAGCGCGGCGAGTTCCTGGCGCGCCCGTCGCTGGAGCTCTCCCGGCTGCCCCTGACCGGGCTCGGCCGACACGAGGCAGTAGGCGGTCGACAGGTCGAGTCCCGCGTTGCGCATGCGCTGGCGCAGCGCCGCCGGGTCCGGCTCCGGACGGTGGAGCAGGTCGAGCAGCAGCGCGTCCCGGGCCAGCCGGGTCGCCTCGGTGACTGCTCGCTCGCCGACGGCGGCGAGCGCGAGGGCCGGGGCGGCCCGTTCGAGAAGCGATCGATCGGTTTCTGTGTCCTCGCCGCCCAGGAGCACCAGCGCCCCCACCACGACCTGCCGCGCGATCACCGCCGTGATCTGGACGGCCCCGCGGTCGGCCGGTACGGCACGGCAGGCGTCCGGCGGATCGTCAAAGAGCGAGGCCAGCGCGGAGGGCAGTCCGGGCATGCGCGCCATGAGGTCGGCGGGCACGGCGTCGCCCGCGCCGACGAACCACACCTCTCCGGTGGCCGCTGCCGCGACCTCGTCCACCAACTCCGCGACGCCGCCGCCCCGCAGCACCACGGCGGTCAGCTGCTGCTCCCACGCCAACGCCCGTTCCAGCCGCGCGTTGACCGCGGCGAGTTGTTCGGCCGCCGTCTGGTGCCGCTCGATCGCCGCGGCGTTGTCGAGGGCGAGCGCCGCATGCGAGGCCAGCGCCGACAGCAGGGTGATCTCTTCCTCTGCGAAGTGGCTCTCCCTGCGCTTGCAGACGAACAGGGCCCCGAGCTGGCGGCCGCGCGCGGCGAGCGGCACGCCGAGCAGTGCGCGGAACCGCTCGGCGGCGGCGACGGTGTCGAAGGGGCCGTGGGCGAAGGCGGGTTCCGTGGCGTAGTCGCTGGACCACACCGGTGCACCGCTGCTCAGGACCGCGCCGAGCATCCCGGCGGCACGAGGCACGCGCAGACCCGGCAGCTGCGGGGTCAGGGCCCCGCTCGCCACCTCCATCACGAAGTCGTCGCCCTGCACCAGGCCGATGTAAGCGAGGTCCGCGCCCAGCAGCCTGCGGGCCTGCGCGGTGATCTCCTGGAGCAGCTCGCCAGGCTGGTGGAGGCCCGCCAGCCGCGCGGCGATGTCGTTGAGCGCGGCCAGCTCCGCCGCCCGTCTACGCCGCTCGTCCAGCCGGGCCAGCAGTTGCAGGGCGGCACCTGTCTGCCGCTCCGCCTCCAGGGGGTCGGCGCCGCCCCGCACAAGGTCGTCGCGGTGGGCGCTGATCGTCTCGGCCGACGCTCCCGCCAGCAGCAGTTCGAGCCAGGACCCGGTCATCACACCCCCTCCGCCCGACACCTGAATGTATGTATGCAGCACACATTAGCGCGTCAAGATCCAGGGGCTTTCTCCATACCCGGCCTCCGGACTCGTCCCTAGCGTGAAGACATGACCGAAACCAAGGACGCGCCCCAGACCCCGACCGAAGGGCCCGGCCGCTACAGCGACGTGAACGTCTTCCGGGCAGGCCAGGGCGGGCTGCCCGCCCCGCCGGAGAACTTGTCCGTCTCGGAGGAGCGACTGCTGCGCAAACGCGAACTGGCCGCCGCCTTCCGGCTGTTCGGCCGGTTCGGATTCTCCGAAGGCGTGGCCGGGCACATCACGGCGCGCGACCCGGAGTTCCCCGACCACTTCTGGCTGAACCCCTTCGCGATGAGCTTCAACCGGATCAAGGTCTCCGACCTGCTCCTCGTCAACGAACAGGGCGAAGTCGTCGAGGGCGACGGCCCGGTGAACATGGCCGGGTTCCACATCCACTCGGCGGTCCACCAGGCCCGGCCGGACGTGGTGGCGGCCGCTCACGCACACTCCCTGTACGGCAAGGCGTTCGCCTCGCTCGGCATGCGGCTCGCCCCGACCACCCAGGACGCAACGGCCTTCTACCAGGATCACGGCCTCTACACCGAATACGGCGGCCCGGCCGGCTACCGGGAGGAGGGCGAGCGCATCGCCAAGGCCGTCGGCGACACCAAGGCCGCCGTCCTCCAGAACCACGGCCTGATCACTGTGGGCCACAGCGTGGGCGAGGCGGCATGGTGGTTCATCACCATGGAACGCTCCTGCCAAGCCCAGCTCGTCGCCATGGCCGGGGGCAGTCCGATCAGCATCGACCACGAGACGGCCGAGTTCTCCCGCAAGGAAGTCGGCTCCCCCTACGCGGGCTGGCTCAGTTTCCGCCCCCTGTGGGACCAGATCACAGCGGAACAGCCCGACTTGCTCGACTGATCCGAAGTTCTCCCAAACTCGTCCTACCAGGGGCTTCACGCGGTGTTCAGGGTGCAGGACTGTCGATCCGGCTCGCTTGCGATCCCTCGCTCGGTCAACATTGCTGAGGAAACCTCAGTGAGTCTTTTCCGAGCTGGCGGTGCTGACCGCGAGTTGTACGCTGCTGCGCAGCGACGAAACTCCTGGTAGACGGGTTTTCGAACAAGATCATCCGTGTCTGCCGGGAGCTTCGCGTGCTTGTCAACCGGTCCTCGATTGACTTGTCCAGCCGTACCTTGTGGTTTCTGACCGGGCAACTGACCGCAAAGCGGCAGGAGATCGGGACACGGTGGCGGTGCGTTCCTGCCGCGCGGCAGTCCTTGCTCGCCCTGGCCCACCTGTGGAGCGGTGGCACCTGTGCCCAACTGGCCGCCGGGTTCGGCATCGGGATCGCGTCCGCCTACCGCTACCTACGAGAAGCTGTCGGGCCCTGCCGCCCTCGCCCCGTCCCGGCCGAGGCGATGCGGATGCTCCGGGAGAAGGCGTTCGTCTTCCTCGTCGGCGCTCTGCTGCCGGTCGGCCGCATCGCCGACGGCGCCCCGCACTGCCCCCGAAGCACCCACGTCACGGCATGAACGTCCAGGTGCTCACCGGTCCGTTCGGGCGGTTGCTCTGGGCCTCACCTCACCGGCCTGCCCGGCTCGACGCACGGCCTGACCGCCGCGCGACACCACACGATCATCGAATCCCTCACCGAAGCGGGGCTCAAAGGCTGGGCGGACACGGCGTACCAAGGCGCCGACGGACCCGTCCGCGTACCGGTCCGGGGCCGTCGCCTCAAGATGTAGAAGCGCCGTCACAACACCACCACGCCAAGATCCGCTGCCTCGGCGAGCAGGCCATAGCCACTCTCAAGGGCTGGCGATTCCTGCGGAAGATCCGCTGCAGCCCCAACCGAATCACCGACCTGGTCAAGGCCGTCCGCGTCCTTCACCACGCCGCAGCATGAGGTGGGAAAACGCTCAATGCAGTTGCGTGGCGTCTCACCGGACGATGCCGATGCCTCTGTCCAGCTGCGGTGCGATCCCGTCATGGTGGCTGGCCTCGGCTGGGCAGCCGCTGCCGTCGGGTGCCGGGCTCGCGGCCCCGCCTTCTCCTTCTCCGTATCGGAGGAGTTCCGGCGCAGGGTTGCGGTGGCGATGTCCAGGAAGTCCAGTACGGGACCCGCGCAGCTGCTCTCCGGTACCGCAAGGCAGGTCTCGACGGGCAGGGCATCGGTGACAGGCAGGTAGACGAGGTCGGGGCGGGAGTAGGAGCCCACGACGCTGACGGGGACGAACGCGATGCCCTGCCCGGAGGCGATGAGCTCGAACTTCTCCTCCAGTGTGGGCATCCGCCGCGTGCTGACGCCGAGGATCGCCTCACCGTCGAGATCGGCCGACGTGAGTGCGTGCCGGCCGGCCAGCGGATGCGTCACGGGCAGGCACGCGACCTTGGTCTCGTGGCCGATGGGGACCGTGCGCAGCCCCGAATCGTCGAAGGGGCGCCGGAGGAATCCGACGTGCGCCCTGCCGTCGCGCAGCGGCGCGTCCCGCTCCCACCAGCGCAGCGGAAAGACATCGATCTCGACCTTCGGGTGGCTCGCCGTGAACGCCCGGATCGCGTCCGACACGTGCAGGCCGGGCGAGAAGCCGATGACGAGCCGCTGCTCGCCCCGCGCGACCTCTTGTACGCGCTGCAGCGCCGCGTCCACCACCGTGGTGATCTTCCGCGACTCGTCGTACAGCTGCTGCCCCGCAGGTGTCAGCTCAACGCTGCGCGTGGTCCGCGTGAGCAGCTGGCAACCCAACTCCTGCTCGAACGCGCGGATCTGCCGGCTGAGGACCGGCTGCGCGATGAACAGCGCCTGTGCCGCCCGGCCGAAGTGCCGATGCTCGGCCACTGCGACGAAATAGCGGAGCTTGCGTAAGTCCAGATCCATGCCATGACGGTATCAATGTGCTCGGAAGGGTATTGGACGCCCGGTTGGCGCACTCGCAGACTTGAATCATGTTCGTCATCACCACTCCGGCGGGCGGCATCGGCAGCGACATCCTGTGCCGTGTGCTGGAGACCCCTTCCTGCCACGGCGAAGACATCAGGGCCATCGTGCGCGGCCCCGCCATCCTCTACGACGTCGCCTGTACGGCGTCGGTGCCGTGACCGGCCCACATGGTGACCCCAAGGTCCTGGGCCGCGACCTCGCCGATCCTGTGTTCTGGCTGGCCCCCCGGACGCCAAGGCGCCCAGCCTGGAGGCTGCCTGCTCCGGATCCACGCGGGCCGCTCGCTCCCCGACATGGCGTACATCATGTCCGAGGTACTGAACCGTCCGGTGCGCTACGAGCAGCAGCCGACGGACCGTTACGCCGCAACGCTCAGCGGCTACGCCCTCGGTAAGCCGTTGCTGCCAGGTGTGGTCGACGTGAAGCGTGCCAAGGACAAGGATCTCGACTCCGACGAGTCCCGCACCGCGCAGACCACGAGCCCAACTACCTTCCGCCGCGGGTGCGAGGAGGCCCTCGAACCGGCGGTACTCGGCTGAATACGGCTGCTCCCACCCCACCCGCTACCGCAGTTGTTCCCCGATGCGATCGTCCGCCGGCGAACGATCGCCGACCGACAGCCGCCGTGAACAACGCTTCACGGCAATCCAGACCCACGATAGGAATCACATGACCGACTCCCCCAAGACCGCCCTCGTCGTCGGAGCCTCCCGGACCCTGGGCCTCGCGCTCGTCGCCGAGTACCTCCACCGCGGCTGGGATGTCATCGGCACGGTCCGCGGGGACCGGCGCACCGGCCTTCACGACCTGGCCGAAACGTCCGCAGGACGGCTGACCATCGAATCGCTGGAGATGACCGACCCGGAGCAGATCTCGGCACTGCGCGACCGACTGGCACGGCGCACCCTCGACCTGCTCTTCGTCAACGCCGCCATCACGCGCGGCGATCTGCCGATCGGCGAGGTCCCGACGGACATGTTCACCGAGGTCATGATCACCAACGCGCTCAGCCCGATGCGTGTCGTGGAGTGGCTCCGCCCGCTGGTCGCGCCGACCGGGACCATCGGCGTGATGTCCTCCGACCAGGGAAGCATCGCTTTGAACACCGACGGCGGGCAGGACCTGTACCGAGCCAGCAAGTCCGCGCTGAACCAGTTGATGCGCAGTTACGCCGCCCGCTATGCCGAGGACACACGGACGCTGCTGCTCATGGACCCGGGCTGGGTGCGTACCGAACTCGGTGGGCCTGAAGCCGATCTCAGCGTGGCGGAAAGCATCCCCGGGGTGGCGGAGACGATCGAACTCCACCGGGGAAAGCCCGGTCTCCACTTTCTCGACTACCAGGGGCAGGTCGTGCCCTGGTAGACGCCGCGGCCGAATCCCGCCGGGATCGTAGTTTCCTCTCATCGACGGTCGCCGGACATTCCCCACTCCCTCAGAGTTGGCTCGGCTCATGCTGAAGCGCGACGGTGGCCGCTGAAGACCCGTCTGTCTTTGAACTGCAGCCGGTGATCTGGACCCGTGTCGATCCTCGCCCCTGATGGGTAACGTGCTCCGCACATGAGGACAACGCGAGGGGACATCGTGTCCGGTGAGGTGACCAACTGGCTGGTGGACAACGTCATGCCGCTGCGCGGCCTTGCCGCGGGCACACCCCGTGATGACCTCCAGCCGCTGAGAAACGTGCTGGGCAACGCGCGCGTCGTGGGTTTAGGAGAGGCCACGCACGGGACGCGGGAGTTCTTCCGGCTCAAACACCGCCTGCTGGAGTTCCTGGTCACGGAGATGGATTCTTCGGTGCTGGCCATGGAGGCGAGCGCATCAGCGGGGCCGGCTGTCGATGCGTACGTGCGCCATGGCGTCGGGGACGCGGCAACGGTTCTCACCGGGCTGGGATTCTGGACCTGGCGGACGTACGAAGTCCTCGCGGTGATCGAGTGGCTGCGCGCATACAACCGCGGCCGGGCCGAGAACGAGAAGGTGCGCTTCGTGGGGATCGACCCGCAGCGGTGCGGCGCCTCGATCACCGTGCTCGACGCCTTCTTGAAGGAGCGCGCACCGGGCCGGGTTGCCGGGCTCCACACTGCGCTCGGCGTGCTGGCCGACGCCTATCCAGGTCATCACCCCGATCCCCGGCGGCCTCTGGTGTGCGCCGCCCAGGACCTGGTCGAGTTCCTCAGTGACCGCTTTCCCGAGGCGCATGAGGCGGCCCGGCACGCACAGATCCTGGCCCGCGCCGCCGACCTGGTGTCCCGCGACCGGCTGCACGAGGACCCACAGCAGACCGTCTATGCCGCGCGGGACAGGTATCTGGCCGACGCTGTGCGCGAAGTGCTCGCTGTCCCCTCCGCGAAGGTCGCCGTCTGGGCACACAACGGCCACATTGCCAAGAACCCCTGTCGCGATGACGGGCCCCTGCCCTTGGGACACCACCTGAGCAGATGGCAGGGTGACGCGTACTACGCCCTCGGGCTGCTCTTCGGGAAGGGCTCGTTCCGTGCCTTCCGGGTATGGCCCGGGCCCTGGGCGGGACCCAGGACGCGTTCCCGACGTCCGGTTGGCAACAGCATCGGCAGGGCCAACTCTACGACGGTGGAAGGGCATCTCGCCGCCGCCGGACACAGTGACCTTCTGCTCGACCTTCCCTCCGCCGCCGACGCGCCTCCTGCCGTGCAACGGTGGCTCCACGGCCAGTCCATGATGCGCAGTTTCGGCGCCTACGTGCCCCGCTGGAGCTACCGCCTGCACTGGAGCCCGACCGTACTGGCGCAGGAGTACGACGGACTCGCCTACGTCGATACTTCAACCGACTCACGGCCACTGCCGCCCATCGCAGCCGCGTTGTGAAGGCATCGTCCTGCCCGGACTCTGGCCGGCCTTCACGCGGTTGAACTGCTGTCGTCGGCCAGGGCATCGCAGCGTCGGGGCAAACGGGCGCCGGGCAAGGCGGCGGGTCATCAGCGTGATGGCGCAAGAGGCAGCGTCGCCTCAGAGCGCTGCACCAACGTTTCGTCTTCGCGTGCATCCCTTCTCGCGTGCAGCAGCTACGCGAGACTCCGCCTTACCACCTATCTCCGTGACAACGGGACAAACCCCTTGGCGCCTTCGGGCCTGCCCAGGACTTTGATCGTCAGGCCCCCTGCCAGCCTCGGGTACCCAAACCCACCAATCCCGGCCCCGGCCGCCCACCAGGCGCGAAGAACCGCGGACGCGCCACCGTTCAGGACGTCGGCCGGTTCCTCAAAACCGGCGAACCGCACACGCCCCAGCCACCACAAGAAGGGCACCATGCCCAGACGCGACACGGGATAGGCGACGAGCTCAGTGTTCCTGGATCAGGTGCGGAGCAGTGAGGCGTGGATGCGGGCAACGGCCCGCAGCACCTCGTCGCGATTCTTGGCCAGCTGCATCCATGCGGGCAGGCGGGCCACCATGGTCATCCCTCGAGTGGGGGAAGGGGGCGCGGGAACTACTCCCCCCGATGTCTCTTCCCCCGTCGCGGCCCCAGCAGGTCCAGGAGGGCCGGGGAGAAGAACAGGGCCAGGCCGAGGGGGAAGAGGAACAGGGTTTTCACACGGTCGCCCTCGAAGTTGCTGCTGAAGGCCGCACCGACCCCGCCGAGCATGATGAGCCCCCCGACGACCTGGATACGCTTGAGAAGCGGGGAGTCGGTCGTCATCGACACCCGTCGCACCTTCACAGGCGCAGGTGCAGGCGTGGGTGCCGGGGCTGCGGCGGGACGACGGTATGAGTAATAGTCGTCGCCGGTGAAGATGCGGACCTCGTGATGGCTTTCGTGGACGCGCCAGGTGTGTCCGGGAAGGTGCACGGAAGCGTAGGACGATGCATGGGCAGGCAGGTCCCGCAGCTGCTCGGCAGCCTCACTCACATGGGCGTCCAGGTGGGCCTGGAGCCCGGCCCGTGCTTCGGTGTGGGTCGGGTAGGTGCGCGCGCTGAACTGCACGGTGGTGCCCTCGATATGTACCCAGCCCCAGTAGTCGATCATGGTCGCACCTGGCCCCGCTCGCCCCTCATCGTTTCCGCTGCCGCACTCCTTGCCCATGCCGCGCCCCGCATAGGATCAGGCCATCCTCCGCTCCGGAATGTCGCAGTCCACCAGAGTGAGTGCCACATCGATGCCGTTGACGTTGGCCGATTCCCCCATCTTCACTTCCTTGCTTGATCCGGAGCATCCGGCGAGGGTCAGCGTGGCTGCAACGGCGGTGGTGGTGGCGGCAGTTCGTACGGTTCGACGGTTCACTGCATCCCCCAGAGCGTACGGTTCCCGGTCGCCGCGAGCGTACTGTGCACCCCTCGAGAAAACTAGATAAATCTTCTAGAAAAAACTCCATGAAGTGCGCTCCCTGATCCAGGCTCGGCCCACGACGGGGGCTGGTTCGGTGTGCGTTGCCGCGCGCCCGCGACCATGGACGTGCGACGACGCGGCGAGAGAGGGTGAAGGCGTGTGTCACTCATGCGTGGGCGCGGGGGGGGGCTCACACTGATGCTCGCGGTCTCGGTCGGCCCGGTGCAGCCGGGAGCGATTGACCGCAACGGACCACTGGACGCTGCGGCGGGGCGCAGTCACGCCCTAGAGAACGGCCGAAGCAATGAGTGCAAGAGTCTCCTCCTCGAACTGTCCCTTCCGGCTCTTTGTCAACATTGGTACTGCATTGAGCGATTACCGCGGAGCGAGGCCCCGAGCGAAGGCCGGCACGGGTCGCTGGGCCTTCGGCCAGGAGCGATGACGCATCAGATCTGACCACCTGAATCGGTTCACACAGAAGAAGCGCAAGGATCCCGAGGACAGGCTCCTCACGACGACCGTTGACGAGCATCTCGGTCATGTGCTCGGACAAGGGGGGCGACTGCGCCGGCTTCGATGCGTGACTGCAGCCAGTCGATGATGGCCTTGCGCATGGGCGCCATGGCTTCGCAGATGCTCTCGGCGTGGGCTGCGAGGTAACCGGAGTAGGCGGAGGGGTGGAGGAAGAGTGTGGCGTCCGGTTGCTCTTGGGTGAAGCGCAGGTAAGCCTCGACGAGCGCGCGGAAGCTCGCCTGATCACCCGCACCTCCCGCACCTCCCGCACCTCCCGCACCTCCCGCACCTCCCGCAGAAAGAACGTCGCGACCGCGCGGTATGTCCGCAACGACCGACTCGTTAACGTCCTGATCGCCCAGGCCTTCTCCGCGCTGCGGGTCTCCGCCAGAGCCAGGGCCTACTGCGAGCGACAACGAATTCGCGGCATCGAATTCAATGCCGCTCTGCGCCAACTCGCCAACCGGCTCGTCGGCATCCTGCACGGCTGTCTCACAACCGGTACACCGTACGACGAGGCGACAGCTTGGCCCCAGCGAGCCCACGCACTTGCCGCGTGATGCTACAGCTCGGGCAACCGGTCAACGGGTGTGGGGGACCGCCGCTCTTCCAGCCAGTAGAGGTAGATCCGCAGGTCAGTTGCCAGGTCACCGGCGATGTAGCACTCGAAGTCGCGGACGGCAGCGACTATGCCCTGTCCTGCCCAGGCATCGCCCTCATCCCACTTGCTCCGCTGCTCGGACAGGTATTGCACAACCTGACTGCGGTTGCGCCACCACTCCCGGACCGTTTCCGGTGTCCATCGCGAGTCGCCATCACAGCCGTACCCGAGGAACGGGTCGCAGTCTGCCGCCTCGATCAGCAAGGCCGTGTCCGCAGGCGTTCTGGGTTGGCGATAGACGTACTCGCTGAGGTACTCGCCTCCATAGAGAACCTGGGCGGGTGCCGAGAGCCGTCCGGTCCAGCAGGTGTCGGTCTCCCCGCCGTAGAAGGGCCCGGGGACGTTGAGCCATAGTCGGTCTTCCCAACGGCCCCGAAAGGCATCGCGGTCGTTGCCGAGAATGTCCACCGGGTCGAAGTAGAGCGCCATCCGCCGAGACTAGAGCATCCGTTCGGGCTGAACGACGGGCTGCCGATGGTAAGGAGACTGCCTGGTCCCCCTGAGCTCATGCACTCGCCGTTTGGCTCTCCAGTTCATGGGATGTCTGTCAAGTTCAGCGTGCCCTCTTTCTCGCCTGCTGGCCAATGTGCTGCTGTTCGTATCATTTCGGCAGTGATGGCCCATCGCTCGTGGTCCCTCCACTCGCCGTTGATGTATTGGAAGGCAGCCGAGTAGCCCTCGCGCTGGAAGTCCAGGCGTTCGACGAGGTTCAGCGAGGAGGTGCTGTCCGGCTGGATACCCGCCTCCAGCCGGTGCAGGTCCAGCGCGCCGAAGGCAAGCTGGACCACGGGCCTCAGCCCTTCGGTCATATAGCCACGGCCGGTCGTAGAGGCGTAGGACGTATAGCCCAGAGTTCCGCTCTGCCTTCGGCGCGTACGTCGTCACCGCTAGGCTTCCCCGCCGGCAACGTGCCGTGCAGTTGGTCACGACCTGGCTTGTTCACTGTGCGGCGACCGCTCTGGCCCCGGAGCCGCCCCGGTGCCGTGGGCGAGTCCGCGCGTGGTCCGTCAGCGGCTCCGGAGGGTGTTGAGACGGGCGGCCTGGCGCGTCAGGTGGTCGCGTTCGGCGAGGTTGGGGGCCTTGTGGGCTGCCTCGGCGTACAGCCGTGCCGCCGTCGTCAGGTCGCCGTCGCGCTCGTGGAGGTACGCCGCCACCGCGGTGTGGCGGGGCAGTGAGTCGTCCAGTTCCGCGAGCGCGGCCAGGCCGGCGCGCGGTCCGTCGGCCTCGCCGACGGCCACCGCGCGGTTGAGCCGGACGACGGGGCTGTCGGTCAGGCGCGCGAGCTCGTCGTACCACTCCACGATCTGTACCCAGTCGGTCTCCTCGGCGGTGGGTGCGTCGGCGTGGAGGGCTGCGATGGCGGCCTGGGCCTGGAACTCGCCCAGGCGGTCGCGGGCGAGGGCCGCCTGCAGGATCCGGACGCCCTCGGCGATCGACTGGGTGTCCCACCGGCCGCGGTCCTGCTCGGCGAGCGGTACCAGGCTGCCGTCGGGCGCGGTCCGGGCGGTACGCCGGGCGTGGTGGAGCAGCATGAGGGCGAGCAGCCCCGCCACCTCGGGGTGATCGATCGCGGCCACGAGCTGGCGGGTGAGACGGATGGCCTCGGCGGCGAGGTCGACGTCGCCCGAGTAGCCCTCGTTGAAGACCAGGTACAGGACGCGCAGCACGGTGGCGACGTCCCCGGGCTGGTCGAACCGCACGCCGGAGACGGTGCGCTTGGCCCGGCTGATGCGCTGCGCCATGGTCGCCTCGGGTACCAGGTAGGCCTGGGCGATCTGGCGGGTGGTCAGCCCGCCGACGGCGCGCAGCGTGAGGGCGATGGCGGACGGCGGTGTCAGCGACGGGTGGGCGCACAGGAAGTAGAGCTGGAGCGTGTCGTCCACCGCGGGCGCGGGTCCGGGCGCCGGCTCCTCCTCGACGAGGTCCTCCCGCCGGCGGCGGGCGGTGTCCGCGCGGGTCGCGTCGAGGAACTTGCGCCAGGCCACGGTGACGAGCCAGCCCTTGGGGTCCCGGATGGGGTCTCCCCTGCTTGAGCGAAGCCGAGAGCTTGGGGAAGGGTCGGCCGGCCAGACGCGGACCGCCTCGATGAGCGCGTCCTGCACGGCGTCCTCGGCCGCCGCGAAGTCGGCTCCGCGGCGGACGAGGATGGCGAGCACGCTCGGTGTGAGGCTCCGGAGCAGGGCCTCGTTCATCGGTGAGGTCACTCCGTGATGGTGGGCGGGGCGGCCAGGAAGGGGCGTACCTCGAGCCACTCGTGGATGGGCTTGCCGCCTGCCCCGGGGGCGGCCGACAGCTGCCCGGCCAGCTCGACGGCGCGCTCGTAGCTGTCGACGTCGATGACCATCCAGCCGGCGATGAGGTCCTTCGTCTCGGCGAACGGGCCGTCGGTGACCGGCGGGCGTCCCTCGCCGTCGTACCGGACCCACGTCCCCTCGGGGGCGAGCGCCTGGCCGTCGACGAACTCGCCGGTCTTCTCGAGCCGGTCCGCGAAGTCCTGCATGTACTGCACGTGGGCTGAGATCTCCTCCGGTGTCCACTGGTCCATGGGCACGTCGTTCACCGCAGCCGGGGCGCCGCGGTAGTGCTTGAGCAGCAGGTACTTGGCCATCGTGGTTCTCCTCGATACTGGTGCGGCCCATTGTGGTCACGTTCACTGAGGGGACGGAGCCGGTCACGGGTTCTCGACATCGCCGTCCGAAATTTTTTTGGCTCTCGTAGATGAGCCTGGAGAAGCCGTCTCGCTGTGTCCGGGGCCACGGCGTGGTGCGAGGGCGGGACGGAGCGAGGCCTTCCAAGATCGGCGGCGTACAGGCAACTGCGGCAAGCGGCTGTCGGAACCCATCTTCGCGCCCCGGTGGGTGCCTTCGGCGATGAGGGGTTGGGATCCTTGGCCTTTCGGCCGGCGAAGGGGATGCGTGACTGTTGAGGATTCCTGGGAGAGGATCGAGCGCTGGATAGCCCAGCACGCCCCGGAGGAAACCCCCGTTGCCAGGTCCCTGTGGTCGAGCAGACCTGGAGCGCCTTGACAAAGTTCTCGGGGGTCAGCTGACGGAGGATGTCGAACGCTCGCTGCTACGGCACGACGAGTCGGGTCCGACCGACCTTCTCCCATGCAGCGGCATCACCACCCTCGGCTCGCCCCGGGACCTCTCCGGCCAACACCTCTGACGGCCGAGTGAGACTGCCCGGCCCTACGACGCATACGGCTCCAGCACAAAGACGGGAATCACGCGGTCGGCCTTCTCCTGGTATTCGGCGTACGGCGGAAACGCGGCGACCGCGCGCTCCCACCACTCGCCCCTCTCGTCCCCGGTGAGCTCACGGGCCGTCATGTCCTGGCGTACGGAGCCATCCTGGAGCTCTACGTGCGGGTCGGACGTGACGTTGAAGTACCAGACCGGGTGCCGCGGGAAACCGCCCTTCGAAGCCACGGCCGCGTACCGCCCCTCGTGCTCCACGCGCATCAACGGGATCTTGCGGATCTTGCCGCTCTTCGCGCCGCGCGTCGTGAGAATGACCACGGGCAGGCCCGTGTCCCACAGCGTCGTCCCCTGCGTGCCACCCGAACTCTCGTACAACTCGACCTGGTCGCGCACCCACTGCGCCGGACTCGGCTCGTACTCGCCTTCAAGCGGCATCGCGGCCCTCCGTCGTCGCTTGCGGATTGTGGTGCGCAGTTCACCACAAGCCTTGCGCGGAGGCGAGAGTGCCCTTCTCGCCCTGCCGACAACTCGATCGGCCGAACTCAGCAGATGACACGAGGTCAACTGCTGGTCCCCCTCCTGTGCGACTCTGTGGCGCGCAGGTATGTCATGGGCACAGCGGCGGACTTCGTCGGATCCGCTGAGCGCCGATTGCCCTGGTCGGATCGCCGTCGCGCGGCAGTCCGGACTGCATCGGGGCTCGCCCACGGCCCACACCGATGCCTCGTCAGCCCTTCGCGCCTACCAGAAGCTTCGCCGTGGCCTCGGGGGCCTCCACTGCCCAGGCCGACGGGCACGATGGCGAGGCGGTCTCCGTAGCGGTCGATCGCCTCCTGCGTCACCAGGTCACCAACGGCGAACACGGTGACC
>NZ_JBSIBZ010000067.1:0-57938 GCF_058245575.1 Streptomyces sp. UF-297
CGCTGACGGCGCCGCGCCCGCAGGAGGTCCGGGCACCGCCCCCGGTCAGTCGAGCTTCACGGTGCCGTTCTCGACGCGTACGTCGACCGCGGGCAGTCCCGACGTCGCCGGTCCCTTCTTCACACTCCCGTCGGTGATGTCGTACTTGCTGCCGTGGCAGGGGCAGTTGATGGTGCCGCCGCTGACGTCCCCGACGATGCAGCCCTGGTGCCGGCACACCGCGGAGAAGCCCTTGAAGGTGCCCGCGGTCGGCTGGGTGACCACCACCTTGCGGGCCTTGAAGACCGCGCCGCCGCCCACCGGGATCTGCCCGGCCCGCGCCAGCGCGCCGTCGTCCCGGCCGGTGCCGCCGTCGTCCCCGTCCCTGTCGCCGCCGTCGTCCCGGTCCTCCCCGTCCGGTGTGGGCGGCTGCCCGGACTGCGGGGGCGTACGGCCGTCCTGCGGCCCCTGCCCGTCACGGCCACCGTCGTAGCCGTTGCCGCCGTCCCCGTTGTCTCCCTCTCCGCCGTCGCCGCACGCCGCGAGCGCCGCGGCCAGTCCCGCCGCGCCCGCCGCCACGACCACGGCGCGGCGCGTGCTCCCCGCGCCGGCCCGCCCCCTGGATGCCTGATGCGTCATGGTGTGCCTCCGGATCCTTGCGTCTTACTGTTCCATGGGTGCCATGGACGCTGTGCAGGTTCCATACGGACCCAGCGGGGCGGGTATTCAACTCCGGCCATGCGTACGTGAGTTCAGTCACGCCACGTCCGTGCGCACGCGCACCGCCGGCCGCGTCACAGGTTCAACGCGCGGCGCAGATAGTCCCGCTGGAAGCGGAGCAGGTTCTCGTTGACCGCGTCGTCGGAGGGCGCGTGGCTGGAGCCGGGCAGCGGCAGGACGCTGTGCTGCTTTCCCGCCGCCAGCAGCTCGGCCGAGAATCGCAGGGCGTGCGCGGGCGCGACATTGTCGTCCGCGAGCCCGTGGACGAGCAGCAGCGGGCGGGTCAGCAGATGCCCCTTGCCGGCCAGGGAGGAGCGCGCGTAGTTCTCCGGTTCCCGGTCCGGGTGCCCCAGGAAGCGCTCCTTCCAGTGCGTGTCGTACAGCCTCTGGTCGGTGGGGGCCGCGCCGGCGACGGCCGCGTGGAAGACATCGGGGCGGTGCAGCACGGCGGCCGCGGCCAGGAACCCGCCGAAGGACCAGCCCCGGATGGCGACCCGCTCCAGGTCCAGCGCCGGGTGGAGCCGCGCCGCCGCGTGCAGGGCGTCGACCTGGTCCTCCAGTACGGGCGTGAGCTGGTCCCCGTGGATCTCCTTCTCCCACCGCGGGCCGCGCCCCGGAGTGCCGCGCCCGTCCACCACCAGCACCGCGAAGCCCTGCTCGGCGAACCACTGCGACACGCACGTGAACCACCCGCGCGCGGCCACGGCGAGCTGCACGCCCGGCCCCGCGTAGGAGTCGATGAGCACCGGCAGCTTCCCGCCACCGCGCGAGGCGTCCTGTGGGGCGTTCGCCCCGTACCACGACGGGAGATAGAGCGTGCCGCGCAACTCCCGCTCGCCGAGCGTGAGATGGGCGGGCCGCGGCCGGACGGACGGCTCCTCGGCGAGCGAGCCGATCTCCCCCGCGGGCCGGCCGCCGCGCACCACGCGCACCGTCGGTCCGTCCGGCGTCAGTCCGTTCAGCACGACCGTGTCCGCTCCGGCCACCGCCCCGTACTGCCCCGGTCCCTGGCTGAGTTGTACGGGCGCGCCGCCCGGCTCCCAGGACCAGACGTGCGTGTGGAGCGGGTCCTGGCTCGCGGTGAACAGCACCCGCTCGCCGTCGACGCCGAGGACCGCGCGCAACTGCAGGCCGGGCGGCGTCACCACATCACCGCCGACGCTCAAGTGCCGGGTGTCGCCCACGTCCGCGGGCAGCACCAGGGCCCCGGAGGCGGTGCGGGCGGGCGTGCCGGGGACGATCTCCACCCAGGCCGGGTCGGTGCGCTCGTGCAGCACCTCGGTCGCTCCGGTGTCCGGGTCGACGGCGAGGGTACGCAGGGTGCGCTGGTCGCGGCTCTGTACGGCGATGAGCGGCCCGTGCGCGTCCCACCCCGCGCTGACCAGGTACTCGTACCTCTCGCGGTCCCACGCCACCTCGGTCCGTGTGCCGTCCAGGGCGAGGACATGGGCGGTGACCTCGGCGTTGGCGGTGCCGGCCGCCGGGTAGGGCGTCATGCGCGGCGGCTTGGCGGGGTCGGACGGGTCGCTGATGTAGCGCCGCTGCACCGGAGTGGTGTCGACCCTGGCCACCAGCAGACGGCGGCTGTCGGGGGACCACCAGAAGCCGCGCAGCCGCCCCATCGACTCCGCCGCGGCGTACTCGGCCAGGCCGTAGGAGACCTCCGGGCCCTCGGCGGCGGCCAGCCGCCGGTCGGTGACCGCGTCCTGAGGGCCCTCGCCGAGCTCCACGACATGCAGCGAGCGGCCCGTCACATAGGCGATGCGGCGGCCGTCGGGGGAGGGGCGCGGGTCGGTCACCGGCCCCGCCGCAGGGACGGAGAAGGGCTCACCGCCCTGCGTACGCACCGCCCACAGCGCGCCCGAGAGCGCGAAGGCGGCCAGGGTCACCGCGCGGTCGGTGGCGTAGGAGACCACGCCCTCCGAGCGCTCGCGGGCCCGCTCCCGGCGCAGCCGCTCGGCCTCCGGCACCGCCCCCGACCCCGCACCCACCAGGGCCGTCGGGTCGGCGAGCAGCCGCTCCCCGCCGTCCTCGTAGGACCACAGGCCTCCTATGGGGTCGCGGCCCCCGCCGGTACGCGCGAACAGCACACGGCGGCCGTCGGGCGCGACGGTGAAGTGGTGCGGCACCCCCAGGGAGAAGCGGCGGGTGCGGGCGAACTGGCGGGGGAAGGCGGCGGACCCGGGGGATTGAGGGACTGCGGGGGACGCGTCGGGCCGTACGGGGACAGAAGCTCGGGTGGTGTCGGTGATCTCCATTGAGAACTCCTATCCCACTTCGCCCGCCGCCCGACAGTGGTTTTGGCGGGGCGGGGCGGAAGAGAGCAGGGCGGGAAGGGCGCGCGGTCACGGGTGCATGTGACGGGTTATCAGGTCGAGCAGGCGGTGGACGGCGGCGTCCGCGTCGGGGCGGTGCACGGCGGCGACGGTCGTTTCGAGATGAGGCGACGCTTCGCGCAGCGCTACGAAGGTGATGCCGGGGACGGGGAAGTCGCGCAGGTCTTCCGGCAGCAGGCTGACGCACAGTCCGGCGGCGACGTAGCCGAGCAGGCCGGTGAGGTCGTCGGCGTCGGCGCGGCATCGTGGGGTGAACCCGGCGCCGCGGCAGGCCAGTTGGGCCTGGTGGGCGAGGCCGGGCAGGGCTGCTGTGCTGGGGAGGACGAAGTCGTCGTCACCGAGGTCCTCCAGGCCGATCACGTCGGCTCCGGCGAGCCGGTGCTCATCGGGCAGGGCCGCGACGATGCGTTCCACGGCGAAGTCGTGGACGGCCAGGTCGTCCGATACGGGTGAGGGGTCCCGGACGAACGCCAGGTCCAGGGTGCCGGCCCGGAGCATTTCGGCGAGGGTGGCGGTGGTGTCCTGGTGCAAGTGGATGTGCAGACCGGGGAGTTCGCCGGCGGCCGCCCGCAGCAGCCGGGGCAGATGACGGTGGCTCAGGATGCTCACGTACCCCACCCGTACATCGCCCTCCAGGCCGTGCGCGACGCGCCGGACCCGTTCGACGGCCGCGGACTGGGCGTCCAGCAGCCGTCGCGCCTCCACCACGAAGGCCGCTCCCGCGGGCGTGGTGCGCACACCGCGGGGGCCGCGCTCCAGGAGGCGTACACCCAGGCCGCGTTCCAGTCGCTGGATGGCCTGGCTGAGCGGGGGCTGGCTCATCGAGAGGCGTTCCGCCGCCCGGCCGAAGTGCCTTTCCTCGGCCACGGCCAGGAACTGTTCGAGCAGGCGTTGAGGGAGTTCCATATGGCAGACCATATCGAATATGCCTGATCCATATATTGGACAGACATGCGCCCCGTGGAGTGCAGTGGTGGGCAGGCGCCGAGCGCAAGGATCCGCTCCCCGCCGGTACAGGTACAGGCATCTCCAAGGAAGCCACCCATGAACAAGCACGACGTCGCCCGGCTGTTCACCACCCCGCTGGACGCACCCGCTTTCGCCCCCACCCGATACCGGTTCACCGACCGCGAGTACCTGAACATCACCTACCGCACCGACCCCGAGACCCTGCGGCAGGTCGTGCCCGAGCCCCTGACGGTGCCCGAACCGCTGGTGCGGTTCGAGATCATGCGCATGCCCGACGTGACGGGCCTGGGCGACTACACGGAAGCCGGGCAGGTCGTCCCCGTCGAGTACGAGGGCGAGCGCGGCGAGTACAACCTGGCGATGTACCTCGACAGCGTGCCGGCGATCACCAGCGGGCGGGAGCTGAGCGCCTACCCGAAGAAGGCCGGCAAGCCCCGGCTCCACGTCGACTCCGACACCCTGGTCGGCACCCTCGACTACGGCTCGCTGCGGGTGGCCACCGCCACCATGGGCTACAAGCACCACCCGATGGACCCGGACGAGGCCCGCTCGGAGCTCTGCGTGCCCACGTACATGGTCAAGGTGGTGCCCGGATACGACGGCCGGCCGCGCATCTGCGAACTGGTCCGCACACAGATCACCGACATCACGGTCAAGAGCGCCTTTCACGGCCCGGCCCGTCTGGAGCTGTTCGCCCACGCGCTCGCCCCGCTCGCGGACCTGCCGGTGCTGGAGGTCGTCTCCGCCAGTCACATCCTCACCGACCTGACCCTGAGCCCGGCCGAGGTCGTCCACGACTACCTCGGCCACTGAGCGGCCTGCCGAGAAGACACCTGAGCAAGACCTCTGAGCAAGACCTCTGAGAAAGCGGTGTACGCACCATGAACGCACCCACCACGGACACCTCTCCCGTCTACCGGCGGGCCGCCGTCATCGGAGGCGGCGTCATCGGGATCTCGTGGACCGGCCTGTTCCTCGCCCACGGCCTGGACGTCACCGTCAGCGACCCGAGCCCCGACGCGAAGGACCAGGTCCTGGCGGGCCTGGCGGAGATCACCCCGGCCCTGGCGGAACTCGGCCTGCCCACCGAGGGCCTGACCGACCGCCTGCGCTTCGAGGCCGACCTGGCCACCGCGGTCGTGGACGCCGACGTCGTGCAGGAGAACGGCCCCGAGCGGCTGACGGTGAAGCAGGAGATCTGGAAGGTGGTCGAGCGGGCCGCCCCGGCCCACGCGCTGCTGGCCACCTCCACCTCCGGCATCCCCGCCACCGCGATCGCCGAAGCCCTGGAGCAACCCGAGCGGCTGGTGGTCGGCCACCCGTTCAACCCGCCGCATCTCGTGCCGCTGGTGGAAATCGTGCCGGGCGAGCAGACGTCCGCACAGACCCTCCGCCAGGCCCGTGACTTCTACGCGGCCATCGGCAAGAAGCCGCAGATCCTGCGCAAGGAGGTCCCCGGGTTCGTCGCCAACCGCCTGCAGTCCGCGCTCTTCCGTGAGTGCGTGCACCTGGTCGCCGAGGGCGTGGTGACCGAGGCCGAGCTGGACGAGATCGTCACCGCCTCCATCGGCCTGCGCTGGGCGGTCGCGGGCCCGTTCCGCACCTTCCACCTCGGCGGCGGGCCGGGCGGCCTGCCGCACTTCCTGCGGCACCTCGGCACCGCCATGGAGGCGAGCTGGCCGGGACTGGGCCGTCCCGCCTTCGACGAGCGCACCGTCGCCGTACTGACCGAGCAGGCCGAGGAGGCGTTCGCGGGCGGGACGGTCGGCGAACTCGCCGCCCGCCGCGACCGCGCGCAGATCGCTCTGATGCGCGCCCTCGGCACGACCCCGGACGCTGCCGCCCGCACCTGACCCGCTTCGCCGCCCGCTGCGCAGCACGTCGCAGTGCGTACTTCGTACTCGGAAAACGGAAGACTCGGAGAACGGAAGACCATGTCTCTCACCGACAAAATCAGCAGGGCGATCGCCGGCCCCGCCACCGACGACGCCTTCGACATCCACGCCGAGACAGCCGAGGTGCTGGCCGGCCTCGGGCTGCGGCCGCAGGACACCGGCGGCACGATCACTTTCCGGGGCGCGGACCCGGTGGTGCCCAGCACGCTGCGGCTCGGCGCCGCCTCCGGCATCGCCCTGGTCGCCAAGTCCGCCGCCGTCGCGGCGCTGTGGCGCGACAGGACCGGCCGGGGGCAGGACATCCACATGGACCTGCGGGTGGGGCCGCACCGGCTGTGCCCCTTCTACGAGCAGAAGTGGGAACTGCTCAACGGCTATCCCGGCGGTACGCCGTCCATCCCCAACATGGCCTACGCCAACGCCTTCTACCGCACGGCGGACGGCCGGTGGATGATGCCGTTCAACATCTATCCGAACATCAAGGACGCCGCCCAGAAGCTGCTGGGCGCCCCCGAGGTGCCCGAAGCGGTCGCCGCCGCCATCGCCAAGTGGAACGCCCGCGAGCTGGAGGAGGCCGGAGCCCGGGCCGGGGCGGTCATGCCCATGGTCCGCACACCCAGCGAGATCCTGACTGAGCGTCAGTACACCGACCACCTCGCCGATATGCCGCTGGTGGAGATCACCCGCGTCGGCGACAGCGACCCGGAGCCACTGCCCCAGGGCGCCACGGCCCCGCTCGACGGAGTGCGCGCGCTGGGCATGGGCCACATCATCGCCGGTGCCGGAGCCGGCCGAGCGCTGGCCCTGCACGGGGCCGACGTGCTCAACCTGTGGCGGCCCCAAGAGCTGGAGCACGACGTCACCTACCGCACCGCCAACGTCGGCGTCCGCTCGGCCACCGTGAGCCCGTACACCGCCGAGGGGCTGGCCCGTATCCACGCGCTCCAGGCCGGTGCCGACGTCTTCTTCGCCAACCGCCGCCCCGGCTACCTGGAGTCCATCGGCCTGTCGGAACAGGAAGCGATCGGCCGCCGGCCGGGCCTGATCCACGCCACCGTCTCGCTGAACGGGCGCAGCGGCCCGTGGGCCCACCACCTCGGCTTCGACCAGACCGCGGGCGCGCTGACCGGTCTGCTGCACCTGGAGGGCGACGGCGACCGGCCCGCCCTGCCGCCGATCACGGTCGTCAACGACTACCTGGTCTCGTGGTTCCTGACCGCCGGCATCACGGAGGCCCTGCGCCGCCGCGCCGTCGACGGCGGCAGCTACCGGGTCCATGTCTCCCTGTCCCGGGTCGCCCTGTGGATCCTCGGCATGGGCATCTTCGACCAGGCGTACGCCACCGAGATCGCCGGCACCGGCGGGGAGCACGCCTACCCCGACCCGGAGACCTTCACCGCCCAGACCCCGCTCGGCCACTACCAGGGCATCACCGATCAGGTGCGGATGTCCGACACCCCGGGCGCCTACCGCCACATCCTCCTCCCGCGCGGCGCCTGCCGCCCGGAGTGGCTGCCCCTCACCTGACGCGACACCCGGGAAACTCCCCGGGTTCTCCCCGGGGTTGGTCGCGGAGTTTCCCGGGCTGTACGCGCCTGGCCCCGGACGCCGGATGACCAGGGCATGAGGCCGTATAGCCTGGGAAAATGCTCACAGAAGTCATTGCGACCCGCTACGTCACGCCCCTGCGGGAGGGCGGATCGCTGCCGGGGATCGTCGAGGCCGACGATCTCGGGACCTATGTCATGAAGTTCACCGGGGCGGGGCAGGGCCGCAAGACCCTGGTGGCCGAGGTGATCTGCGGGCAGCTGGCCAGGCGGCTGGGGCTGCGCGTGCCCGAACTGGTGCGGATCTGGCTCGATCCCGTCATCGGGCTGAGCGAGCCCGACCACGAGGTGCAGGGACTCCTCAAGGCCAGTGGAGGGCTCAACCTCGGCATGGACTATCTGCCCGGCTCGCTCGGCTTCGACCCGCTCGCCTTCGAGGTGGGCGCGAAGGAGGCCGGGCAGGTGGTGTGGTTCGACGCGCTCATCAACAACGTCGACCGCTCCTGGCGCAACCCCAACCTCCTGGTCTGGCACGGCGAACTGTGGCTCATCGACCACGGCGCCACCATGATCTGGCACCACAACTGGCCCGGCGCCCAGGGCGCCGCCGCCAAGCCGTACGACGCCTCCGACCACGTCCTGGCCACCTTCGCGCCGGACATCGCCGCCGCGACGGCCGAGCTGGCGCCGCGGGTCACCGAGGAGCTGCTGACCGAGGTCGCGGCGGACGTGCCGGACGAGTGGCTGGTGGACGAGCCGGGCTTCGACTCCCCCGACGCGGTGCGCCGGGCCTATGTGGAGACGCTGCTGGCCCGCGCGCGGACCATCGGTGAGCGGATCACCATCGGGGAGCACACCAAGGACAAGCCGTCGCAGGCGCCGCAGTGGGTGGCGGAGCGGATGCCGCGGAGGGCAGTGAAGTGAGCGGGCAGCACCACGGTCTCGATATGCACCACGGTCGCGATACGCGCCACGGTCTCGACATGTACGAGTACGCGCTGCTGCGGGTCGTCCCCCGGGTCGAGCGCGGCGAAATGATCAACGCGGGGGTGGTCGTGTACTGCCGTGCCCGCCGCTTCGTACGGGCGCTCACGCACCTGGACACCGCACGGCTCCTCGCGCTGGACCCGAAGGTGGACGTGGCGGGCGTACGGTCCGCGCTGGCTGCCGTCGAAGGGCTCTGCGCGGGCGGCGAGGCGGCAGGCCAGGCGGCGGGCGACGACCCCGGACGGCGCTTTCGCTGGCTGATCGCACCGCGCAGCACGGTCGTGCAGCCGGGCCCCGTGCACACCGGGCTCACCGCCGACCCCGAGCGGGAGGCCGAGCGGCTGCTGGACCTGCTGGTCAGATGAGGGGCCGTGGCACGGCGGGGCGTTGACAGCGGGTGGCCGGGCTTCTAGCGTCTCGTCTGCTGAAGCTACTAAGCGGTTGCTCACCGTCGGGGACAGGCTGGTGGGGCCGCTTCCGGGGCGTCGGCCACGGCGCTGACCGCGGCCGCGCACAAGGCGATATCCGCTGCGATATCCGAGGCGAGGAGAACCCGCATGTCCACCACCGAGCAGCGCGTAGCCGTCGTGACGGGCGCGGCCCGCGGCATCGGCCGGGCCACCGCTGTGCGCCTGGCCGCCGAGGGCCGCGCCGTCGCCGTCCTCGACCTGGACGAGGCGGCCTGCGCGGACACCGTCGAGGAGATCACCGCGGCGGGCGGCAAGGCCCTGGCCGTCGGCTGTGACGTATCGGATTCGGCGCAGGTGACGGCGGCGGTCGCGCGCGTCGCGGCCGAACTGGGCGCGCCGACCATCCTCGTCAACAACGCCGGGGTGCTCCGCGACAACCTGCTGTTCAAGATGAGCGACGAGGACTGGGACACCGTCATGAACGTGCACCTGCGCGGTGCGTTCCTGATGTCCAGGGCCTGCCAGTCGCACATGGTGGACGCCGGATTCGGCCGGATCGTCAACCTCTCCTCCTCCTCGGCGCTCGGCAACCGCGGCCAGGTCAACTACGCGGCCGCCAAGGCCGGGATGCAGGGCTTCACCAAGACCCTGGCCAAGGAGCTCGGCAAGTTCGGCATCACCGCCAACTCCGTCGCGCCCGGCTTCATCGCCACCGACATGACCGCCGCCACCGCCGAGCGCGTGGGCATGGAGTTCGAGGAGTTCCAGGCCGCGGCCGCCACCCAGATCCCCGTCCAGCGCGTGGGCACGCCCGAGGACATCGCCAACGCGATCGCCTTCTTCACCGGCGAGCAGGCCGGTTTCGTCTCGGGCCAGGTCATGTACGTGGCCGGCGGCCCCCTCAACTGACGAGAAGGACAGCGGACATGAGCGAGCACAACGCAGCGCTCCCGGCGCCGTCCGGGAAGGTCGCGCTGGTCACCGGCGCCAGCCGCGGCATCGGCTACGGCATCGCCGAGGCCCTGGTCGCCCGCGGCGACCGGGTCTGCATCACCGGCCGCAACGAGGACGCCCTCAAGGAGGCCGTCGACAGGCTCGGCGCCGACCGGGTGATCGGCGTCGCGGGCAAGGCCCACGACGAGGCCCACCAGGCGCACGCCGTGGAGCGCGTGATGGAGGCCTTCGGGCGCGTCGACTACCTCGTCAACAACGCAGGCACCAACCCGGTGTTCGGCCCCATCGCCGATGTGGACCTGGCCGTGGTGCGCAAGGTCTACGAGACCAACGTCATCTCCGCGCTCGCCTTCGCGCAGCGCACCTGGCACGCCTGGCAGAAGGACAACGGCGGCGCCATCGTCAACATCGCCTCCATCGCCGGGGTCACCGCCTCACCGTTCGTCGGCGCGTACGGCATGAGCAAGGCCGCGATGGTCAACCTCTCGCTCCAGCTCGCCCACGAGTTCGCGCCCGTGGTGCGGGTCAACACCATCGCCCCGGCCGTGGTGAAGACCAAGTTCGCGGCCGCTCTGTACGAGAACCGCGAGGCCGAGGTCGTGGCGGGCTATCCGATGGGGCGCCTGGGCACCCCGCGGGACATCGGGGGCGCGGCCGCGTTCCTGCTCTCGGACGATTCGGGCTGGATCACCGGCCAGACGCTGGTGGCGGACGGCGGGCTGTTCCTCAACGCCGGGGTGTAGGCAGCCGGGATGCAGGCAGGGGTGCAGGCACCTGCCCAAGGGGCTTGCCTTGGTGTGCACTTCAACAGGCAGGGTGCCGGTGGCGCCGGTCCGCGGAGGCCGGCGCCACCGACGCTCAGCCGAGGAGTCGCGCCATGCGCTACCGCACACTCGCCGCGGGCCAAGGGCCCGAGGTCAGCACCCTGTGCCTGGGGACCCTGCCGTTCGGCACCACCGTCGACGAAGCCACGTCCTTCGCCATCCTGGACCGCTTCGCCGAGGCCGGCGGGACGTTTGTGGACACCGCCGACAACTACGCCTGCTGGGTGCCGGGCGCGACCGGCGACGAGAGCGAGCTGCTGCTCGGGCGCTGGCTGCGCAGCCGTGGCGCCCGGCAGCGCACGGTGCTGGCCACCAAGGTCGGCGCCCGGCCCGACCCCGCCCGCGGCCCCCAATGGCCCGGCAACCTCGAAGGACTGGGGGAGAAGGCGATACGGCGCGGCATCGAGGGCAGCCTGCGCCGCCTGGGCACCGACCACGTCGAGGTCTACTACGCCCACGTCGAGGACCGCTCCGTACCGCTGGAGGAGACCGTGCAGGCGCTGGGCGGGCTCGTACGGGAGGGCTCGGTGGAGGTCCTGGGGGTGAGCAACCACGCCACCTGGCGGGTGGCCGAGGCCCGCCGCGCGGCGCTCGACCTCGCCGTGCCCGGCTACCAGGCCGTACAGCAGCGGCACACCTATCTGCGCCCCCGCCACGATGCCGAGCCGGGCCTTGAGCAGGAGACGGACGAGGGGCTGCTCGACTACGCCCACGTCCACCGGGACGTGACGCTGCTGGGCTATTCGACCCTGATGCACGGCGGCTACGCCCGGCCCGAGCGGCCGCTGCCGGAGCGCTACGACCACCCCGGTTCGGTGGCGCGGCTGCGGGTGCTCCAGGAGGTCGCGGCGGAGACCGGGGCCACCGCCCACCAGGTCGTGCTGTCCTGGCTGATGGGCGGCCGCATCCCGGTGATCCCGGTGCTGGGCGTCAGCTCGCCGGCCCAGCTGGACGAGTGCCTGGCCGCCCTGGACCTCACGCTGGACGTGGCACAGCGGGCCCGGCTCGATACGGCCTGAGCGGGGTCACGGGTCCGTCGGCGAGCGAACCGCCGCTTGCCGCAGGAGAGTTGCGGGGTGACGCTGAGGGGATGACTCACCGGTCCTTGTCGTCGTCCTGGCGGGTACGGAGTGCCGGCGCGCTGGCGCTGCTGCTGGCCGTGGGCTGTACGTCGAGCCCCGCGACGCAGGAGCGCGGCGCCACGGAGGGGCGCACGCCGCCCGGCGGCTCCGCCACCCGTCCGGCGCCGGGCGGCGGCCCGGGCTGCCGCCCGCCCGTGGCCGTGCACCGCGCCCCCAACGGGTCCCCCGAACTGCGGGCCGAGGGCAGTGGAGGGGTGCGTACGTGGGGCCTGGTGTTCGGTGGCCAGGAGGCGGTCGCACGGGCCGGGAAGGACGCGGTGAAGATCGTCTGGCGGGTCACGGGGGAGGGGCCGCTGCGGGTGCGGATCACCGGGCCCGACGGCGCTCATCGGCCGCTCGCCTGGGGCCCCACCGCGCACGGCTCCTCCACTTACAACCGCCCGGGAGACGAGTGGGGGACCGGCATCCACTTCGCGGCGCCCGGCTGCTGGAAGGTGCGTCTGGAGCGGGACGGCGGCGGGGCGGACATCTGGCTCCGTATCGGCGCGGCCGGGGCCGGCGGTGCCGCGCGGCCCGGGCCCGTGGACGGCGATGTCAGTGGGCGCCGGTAGGTTCTCCCGTGAGAACGGATCGTTTACCGGAGGTTGTTGACGTGCTGACCGACATGCTGCCCGAGTCCTGGCGCGGCGTCCTCGGCGAAGAGCTGGACAAGCCCTACTTCAAGGAGCTGACCGAGTTCGTCGAGCAGGAGCGGGCGAACGGGCCGGTCTACCCGCCCCGCGAGGAGGTCTTCGCGGCGCTGGACGCGACGCCGTACGACCGGGTGAAGGTGCTGATCCTGGGCCAGGACCCGTACCACGGCGAGGGCCAGGGGCACGGCCTGTGCTTCTCGGTGCGGCCGGGCGTCAAGACCCCGCCGTCGCTGCGGAACATCTACAAGGAGATGAAGGAGGAGCTGGGCCACCCCGTCCCGGACAACGGCTATCTGATGCCGTGGGCCGAGCAGGGCGTGCTGCTGCTCAACGCGGTGCTCACGGTGCGCGCCGGTGAGGCCAACTCCCACAAGGGCAAGGGCTGGGAGAAGTTCACCGACGCGGTGATCCGCGCGGTGGCCTCGCGGCCCGACCCCGCCGTCTTCGTGCTGTGGGGCAACTACGCCAAGAAGAAGCTGCCCCTGATCGACGAGGAGCGGCACGCCGTCGTGCAGGGCGCCCACCCCTCCCCGCTGTCGGCGAAGAAGTTCTTCGGCTCCCACCCCTTCACCCAGATCAACGAGGCGGTCGCCGCGCAGGGCCACACCCCCATCGACTGGCGCATCCCGGACCTGGGCACCGACCGGGCCTGAGCAACTGCCGCACACCGCGCGGCGGCCCCCGCCTGCGGTTAGCGTCGGGACAAGCGCCGCAACGGCGGCGCACCGAGCGCGGGAGAGTGCGGTGGGCGAGCAGTGGCAGGGACGGACGTCCGGGGACGCCGTCCTGACCAGGATCGGCCAGGCGATCATGCTGCACCGCGCGGGCGACCGGGAGGAGGCCCGCAACCGCCTCCTGGCCCTGTGGGCCGAGGTCGGCCCGCAGGGCGACCCCTTCCACCGCTGCGCGCTGGCCCATTACATGGCCGACACCCAGGACGACCCGATGGACGAGCTGGACTGGGACCTCAGGGCGCTGCGGGCCGCGTATCCGGCCGACGGCGCGCGGCGGCCGGATACGCGGCCCTCGGCGGCGCTGCGCGCCTTCTTCCCCTCGCTCCATCTCAACCTCGCCGCCGACTACGCCAAGCTGGCCCGGCACGGCGAGGCCCGCGCCCAGCTGGTACGCGCCCGCGAGGCGGTGGGCGAGCTGCCCGACGATGCGTACGGCAGATGCCTGACCGAGGCCATCGAGCGGCTGGAGCTGCGGCTGGACGGGGCCGCGGGGCAGTTCCCGTAAGCCCGCCGGGACGGTCCTGCGCCCGTCAGAACCCGGTGGCGCCGTCGATGCGCTCGCGCAGCAGGTCGGCGTGGCCGTTGTGGCGCGCGTACTCCTCGATCATGTGGACGTAGATCCAGCGCAGGTTGTACGCGCGGTCCCGCGCCCGGTCGTGCCCCACATGCTCCAGCGACCGCCCGGCCGCGGCCCGCCGGGCCCGCTCGATCTCCGAGCGCCACGTGGCCAGAGCCTCCTGGGAGCTGTCCCGGCCGGTGATGTGCCAGTCGCGGTCGGGGTCCTCACGGGTGCAGTAGTGGCTCGTCGTGGGCTCGCCGGTCAGGATGCGGCCGAACCAGTGCAGCTCGCAGTCGGCCATGTGCCGTATCAGGCCGAGCAGCGTCATCCCGGACGGCTCGGCGGAGGCCGTGCGCAGCTGTGCGTCGTCCAGGCCCGCGCATTTGTCGGCCAGGGTGGCGCGGTGGAAGTCCAGCCAGTGCTCCAGCATCGCGCGCTCGCCGGCGATGCCGGGCGGGACGATGCGCGAGGAGCCGGGGACGCGGTCCACGCCGCCGTCGGGGGAGGCGGTGGGGCCGGGGAGGTCTGTGGGATCGGTGGTGCGGGAAGTCGTCATGCGCGCCAGCATGGCCGGGGCGGCGCCGTCGGGCCAGTGCCCATGGCGGCGGGTTTCAGCCGGACACCGCTGCCCGTGAGCCGAGCATGCCGTCGAGCAGCTCGTGGCAGCCGGTGCGCAGGTCGCCGCGGCTGGGCCGCGCGGTGTGGAACTGGCCCGCCGTACAGGAGAAGAGCACGCCGTCCAGCCAGCCGATCAGGTTCAGCGCGTGCCGCTCGGGCTCGGCGGACCCGGCGGCCGCCAGCATCTGCTCGACCGGCTCCCGGAAGGTGCGCCCGGCCCGGTCGAAGATCTCGCGCAGCTCGGGGCGGCGGGTGGCCTCCAGGGCCAACTCGTACCGGGCGATGGCCAGTTGGCGGTGCCGGGTCAGATAGCGGTGCATGGCCAGGGAGAGCGCGTCCGCCAGGCCGTGGGTGCCGCCGGTTGCGGCGGCCGGCATCTCCTCGGGCGTCAGGACCTGGGCGTCCCGCTCGGCCAGGCGCCGTACCGCGGTCTCCAGCAGCGCCGCGCGGGTGCGCGCGAGGTTGGAGGTGGAGCCCTGTGGCAGTCCGGCCGCCTCGTCCACGGCGCGGTGGGTCAGCCCGCGCATGCCGCGCTCGGACAGCAGGGCCAGGGCGGTGTCGGCGATGAGCTCGTGGCGGGGAGTGGTCCGGGCGTCCATGGCCGGTCACCCTATCGCGTCGACTACGGCTGTAGTAGCTTGAAACTACGCCTGTAGTTCGAGGGGCGCGCCGCGGCCGGCCGGGACGGCGGCGGCCACGCCTGCGCACATCCGGAGGAGACATGCAGCAGCACACCGCGCTCGTCATCGGCGGCGGCATCGGCGGACTGACCGCCGCCGTCGCCCTGCACCGCCGGGGCTGGGACGTCACCGTCCTGGAGCGGGCCAAAGCCCTGGAAGAGGTGGGCGCCGGCATCGGGCTGGCCCCCAACGCCCAGCGCGCCCTGGACGCCGTCGACGCCGGGGACGCGATCCGCGCCATGGCCGCCTGGCACACCCAGGGCGGGCTGCGCACCCCCGGCGGACGCTGGCTGGCCCGTACGGACAACTCCGCCGCCGTCGCCCGCTTCGGCGGCCCCCTCGTCGTCGCCCACCGCGCCGACGTGATCGGCCTGCTGGCGGCCCGCCTGCCCGAGGGGGCCGTACGCACCGGCGCCGCGGCCCGCCTCACCGACCCCGGGGACCCGGCCCCCGGCGGCCGCCCGGCCCGCATCGCCCTGGAGGACGGCCAGGAGCTGACCGCGGACCTCGTCGTGGCCGCCGACGGCATCCACTCCGCCGCCCGCCGCACCCTCTTCCCCGGCCACCCCGCCCCGCGCTACGCCGGATTCACCGGCTGGCGCTTCGTCGTCCCCGCCCCCGCCGCCGCCCACCGGGTCCTGCCGCACGAGACCTGGGGGCGCGGGCAGCTCTGGGGCACCCAGCCACTGCGCGACGGGCGGCTGTACGCGTACGCCACCGCCGTGTGCCCGCCCGGCGGCCGCGCCCACGACGACGAACGCGCCGAACTGCTGCGCAGGTTCGGCACCTGGCACCGGCCCATCCCCGACCTGCTGGCCGCCGCCGACCCGGCCGCCGTCCTGCGCAACGACATCCACACCGCGGCCCGCCCGCTGTCGGCCTACCACCGGGGCCGCGTCGCGCTCCTGGGCGACGCCGTCCACCCCATGACCCCGCACCTGGGCCAGGGCGGCTGCCAGGCCGTCGAGGACGGCGTGGTCCTCGCGCACCTGGCCACCCCCGAGGCGGACCTGCGCCGCGCCCTGGCGGCGTACACGGCACAGCGGCTGCCGCGCACCATGGACGTGGTCCGCCGCTCCGCGCGCATCGGCAGGGCCACCACCTGGACCTCCTACCCGGCCTACCTCCTGCGCTGCGCGCTGTTCGCGGCCGGCGCCCGGCTCGCCCCGGACCTCCCGCTGCGCGGCATGACCGGCATCGCCGACTGGCGCCCGCCGGCCGGCACGTATGCTTCCGGCACGACGGTTCGGTGAGGCGCCCCCCGGTGGGAGGCCGCTGCCGAACGGCCCGGAAGCCGAGCGCCCGACGGGTGCGGTGTCCCCGCTGACGCCGCTGCGCCCGGCCCGGCCACGGCCCCGGGCGCCCGGTTTGCGACGCGAGGAGAACCCCAGGTGAAGGTCGGCTGCATCGGACTCGGCGACATCGCCCAGAAGGCCTACCTGCCGGTGCTCGGCGCCCAGCCCGGGGTGGAGCTGCACCTGCAGACCCGCACGCCGGCGACCCTGGAGCGGGTCGCCGCCGCCCACCGCCTGCCCGCGCGCCAGTGCCACACCGACCTGGACTCGCTGCTCTCGGCGGGCCTGGACGCGGCCTTCGTGCACGCGCCCACCGCGGTCCACCCCGAGATCGTCACCCGGCTCATCGAGGCGGGAGTAGCGACCTACGTCGACAAGCCCATCGCCTACGAACTGGCCACCACCGAGCGGATCGTGCAGCTGGCCAAGGAGCACGACGTCAGCCTGGCGGTCGGCTTCAACCGCCGCTACGCGCCCGGCTACGCCCAGTGCCTGGAGCACGCCCGCGATCTGATCCTGATGCAGAAGAACCGCGTCGGGCTGCCCGAGGACCCGCGCACCCTCGTGCTGGACGACTTCATCCACGTCGTGGACACCCTGCGGTTCCTGGTGCCCGGCGAGGTCGAGCACGTGGACGTACGCGCCAGGATCCGCGACGGCCTGATGCACCACGTCGTGCTCCAGCTCTCCGGCGACGGCTTCACCGCGATCGGCACCATGAACCGCCTCAGCGGCTCCAACGAGGAGATCCTGGACGTCTCGGGCCAGGACACCAAGCGGCAGGTCGTCAACCTCGCCGAGGTCATCGACCACAAGGGCCAGCCGAGCGTGCGCCGCCGCGGCGACTGGGTGCCGGTGGCCCGCCAGCGGGGCATCGAGCAGGTCGCGCTGGCCTTCCTGGACTCCGTGCGCGCGGGCCGTCCGCTCTCGGCCGAGGACGCGCTGCGCACCCACGAGCTGTGCGAGCGGGTGGTCAACGAGGCCGTCGCGCACGCCGGTTGAGGCCACCGGCCAGGCGCGTCGCCTCCACGGCGCAGAAGACGGCCACCGCGGCCAGCGCCGCGTACAGCGCCCAGTCGCCGAAGCGGACGTAGAGGCTGGTGCCGCGGGCGAGCGGGATGTCGTACACGGCGGTCGCGCTGCGGTCGGTGCCCAGCCGCCCGCCCACCGGCTCGCCCGACGGCCCGTACACCGCGCTGACCCCGGTGAGCGTGGCGTGCACCATCGGGCGCCAGGTCTCCGCGGCGCGCAGCGCGGCCAGCGAGGCGTGCTGGCCCGGCGCCCAGCTGTTCTGGAACGTCGAGGTCGAGGACTGCGCGACCAGCAACTGCGCGCCCTGGCCCGCCAGATGGCGGCTCATGTCGGGAAAGGCCGTCTCGAAACAGACCAGCGGTCCGATGCGCAGCCCGCCCGCCGAGGCGACGGGCATCAGCACCTGTCGGGTGCCGCGCATCCGGTCCTCGCCCGCGGCCCGGCCCACACGGGTGGCCCACCCCAGCACCGAGCGCAGCGGTACGTACTCGCCGAAGGGGACCAGGCGCATCTTGTCGTAGCGGTCGCCCGTCGGCCCCTCGGGGCCGATCAGCACGGAACTCTTGTAGATGCCCGGGCGGTTGCCGTGCCGGGCGTCCACATTCACCAGCAGGCCGGCGCCCACCTCCCGGGACAGCGCGGTCAGCCGGTCGCGCACGGCCGGATGCCGGGTCAGATCGCTGGCGACACTGCTCTCGCCCCAGACGACCAGCTGGGCGCCGCTGCCCGCCAGCGGGGCGGTGAGCTGCTCGCCGCGGTCCAGCCGCGCGCTGGGGACCGGGAGGTCACCGGGCTGGACGACGGCCACCCGTACCGTGCCGGACACTGTCGGCCGCGGGGCCCACACCCAGCACGCCCCCGTCAGCAGCGCGCAGGCCAGCAGGCCCGCCACCGCGGGGATACGGGCGGCGCGCAGCGTGACCAGCTCGGCCAGCGCGGTGTTCACCGCCACCACCAGCAGGCTCACCAGCCACACCCCGCCCACCGAGGCCAGCCGGAGCGCGGGCGGCACCTGCCACTGCCCGGCGCCCAGCAGTCCCCACGGACCGCCCAAGTACTCCCAGGAACGGGCCAGTTCGACCATCAGCCAGCCCGCGGGGACCACGGCCAGCGCCGCCGCGCAGCGGCCCGCACCCGGCGCGCCGCGCAGCAGGGACCGCACGAGCAGCCCCCACGGCGCCCACAGCAGCCCCAGCAGGGCGGCCACCACGAGGGTGAAGACATGGAGGTTGGGCAGCAGCCAGTGGTGGACCGCCAGCATGAAGCCGGTCCCGCCCAGCCAGCCGTCCAGCGCCGCCCGGCCCGGCGTACGCGCCGTACGGGTCAGCGCGATCCACGGGACGAGGGCCACATAGGCCAGCCACCACAAGGAGGGCGCGGGGAAGGACAGGGCCGGCAGCGCACCGGCCGCGAGCGCGGCGCCGCCGCGCCACCAGGGCGCAGCGAGCAGCCGCCGCTGTCTGCCGGCCGGGTCGTCCATGCCGCCGCTCCCTCCTGCCGCTGATCACCGCGGCCCCGGTCGGCGCCGCCGGGCGCAGGACCAGTGTGCGCGAGCGGACCGATCACGGACAGCGCACGGCGGGCCGGTGCTCCACCCGGCCCAGTGCCCGCGGCACCCGGGCGGCTCACGGGGCCGCCGGGAGCAGTCGGCGCCACATCTCGTGCACCACCACCGAACTCAGCCGCCACCCCTCGCCGGTACGGCGCGCGGTGAAGACGTAGCGGCCCCCGCAGGTGATCTCCGGAGCCGCCGCGGTGCGGCTCCCGTCCGTGCGGCGCATCGGATTGAGGTAGTCGGCCCGTACGGAGGCGGTGTCACCGGGCGCGCCGTCGCGGGTGGCCAGTTCGATCCGCCGGTTGACGATCAGATGCTGGCGTACGGGAAAAGGGCGCAGCGCCTGGGACAGCCACTGCGCGATGGTCTCGCAGCTGCCCGCTGCGCCGCCCGCCGAGCGGTAGTCGGCGCTGCCGTCGGGGGTGAACAGGCTCCGGTAGGCGTCCCAGTCGCCGTCGTCCACGGCGATGGCGTATCCGGTGACGAGATCGTCGATGGCGAGGCGGTCCATGACAGTGGAGTGTTCCGCGCGCTGCGTCATCGCCTCAGTCTTCGGCATGCGAAGGTCCCCGCCAAGAGGCGGGGACCCGTCGGAAGGCCGGTCAGTGTGCCCCGGCCGGCTCCTTGACGAGCGTGGTGGCCGGGGTGTTCTCGGCGAACTGGGTGCGGTACAGCTCCTCGTAGCGCCCGCCGGCCGCCAGCAGCGACTCGTGGGTGCCGCGCTCCACGATCCGGCCCTCCTCGATCACCAGGATCAGATCGGCGGCCCGCACGGTGGACAGCCGGTGCGCGATCACCACCGACGTACGGCCCTCCAGGGCTTCCGTCAGGGCCTCCTGCACCGCCGCCTCGGAGGTGTTGTCCAGGTGGGCGGTGGCCTCGTCCAGGATCACCACCCGGGGGTGGGCCAGCAGCAGCCGGGCGATGGTCAGCCGCTGCCGCTCGCCGCCGGACAGGCGGTAGCCGCGCTCGCCCACGACGGTGTCCAGCCCGTCGGGCAGAGAGGCGATCAGCCCGTCCAGGCGGGCCCGGCGCAGCGCGTCCCACAGCTGCTCCTCGGCCGCCTCGGGCCGGGCCAGCAGCAGGTTCTCGCGGATGGTGTCGTGGAAGAGGTGGCCGTCCTGCGTGACCATGCCCAGGGTCTCGCGGATCGAGGCGGCGGACAGGTCGCGTACGTCCACGCCCGCCAGCCGTACGGTCCCGGCGTCCGCGTCGTACAGGCGCGGCAGCAGCTGCGCGATGGTCGACTTGCCCGCGCCCGAGGACCCCACCAGGGCGACCATCTGGCCCGGCTCGGCGCGGAAGGAGACCTCGTGCAGGACCTCGGCGCCGCCGCGGGTGTCCAGCGCCGCGACCTCTTCGAGGGAGGCCAGGGAGACCTTGTCGGCGGAGGGGTAGCCGAAGCGCACGGAGTCGAACTCCACCGACACCGGGCCCTCGGGGACCGTGCGGGCGTCGGGCTTCTCGGCGATCAGCGGCTTGAGGTCGAGCACCTCGAAGACCCGCTCGAAGCTGACCAGCGCGCTCATCACCTCGACATGGGCGCCGGACAGGGCGGTCAGCGGCGAGTACAGGCGGGTCAGCAGCAGGGCGAGGGAGACCACGGCGCCCGGCTCCAGGCCGCCGCCCAGCGCCAGGGTGCCGCCCAGGCCGTAGACGACGGCCAGCGCCAGGGCGGAGACCAGGGTCAGGGTGGTGACGAAGGAGGTCTGCACCATGGCCGTACGGACCCCGATGTCACGGACCCGGCGCGCCCGGGAGGCGAACTCGGCGGACTCCTGCTCCGGGCGGCCGAAGAGCTTGACCAGGGTGGCGCCGGGCGCGGAGAACCGCTCGGTCATCTGCGTGCCCATGGTGGCGTTGTGGTCGGCGGCCTCCCGCCGCAGCGCGGCCAGCCTGCGGCCGACCCGGCGGGCGGGCAGCACGAACACCGGCAGCAGCACCAGCGAGATCAGGGTGATCTGCCAGGACAGGCTGAGCATCACCACGAGGGTCAGCAGCAGGGTGGCGAGATTGCTCACCACGCCGGAGAGGGTGTCGCTGAACGCCCGCTGCGCTCCGATCACATCGTTGTTCAGGCGGCTGACCAGGGCGCCGGTGCGGGTGCGGGTGAAGAAGGCGACGGGCATCTTCTGTACGTGGTCGTAGACGGTGGTGCGCAGGTCCAGGATCAGCCCCTCGCCCAGCCGCGCCGACAGCCAGCGGGTCAGCAGCCCCAGGCCCGCTTCGGCCAGGGCGATGGCGGCGATGAGAGCGGCCAGTACGAGGACGGTGCCCGCGGCCCCGCCGTGGGTGATCACATCGACGACCCGCCCGGCGAGCAGCGGGGTGGCCACCGTCAGCATCGCCAGCAGGGTGCTCAGCACGAGAAACCACGCCAGGTGCCGCCGGTAGGGGCGGGCGAAGCCGCCGATCCGGCGCAGGGTGCGGCGGGAGAAGGGCCGCCGGTCCTGCTGGGCGTTCAGCGTGGTGTGCATCGCGTGCCAGGCGGTGACTTCCATGTCCATCGCGGTCCTCCAGGCGGTCCGGCTCGTGTCACGGTCTCGCGGGCCGTGATCGGCCGGCGACGTAACAGGAACCTAGGACCTCAACCAATCTTGAGGTCAAGGCATTCCTGGAGGGAGGCGATTGCCGGAAGCGGGGGACGGTCAGGAGCGCTGGTCGGCCGAGGTCCGCTGCCGGATCTCCTCCTGCGAGAGATACGACTGTGCGCTCGCGAAGTCGCGCAGGGTGGCGGCCTGGCGCGCGAGGAAGCCGGTACGGACGAAGTCGTCGCCCGCGGTGGCGTGCAGCAGCCAGTTCGCGGCGGTGCGGAACTTGGCGGCACCGGTGCGCAGCGCCATCAGGTGATAGCCGCGGGCGACCGCCTGGGCCGGGAGGCCGTGCAGCTCGACGCCGAGCGGCTTGGAGACCGCGTCGATGCCGCCGAGGTCCACGACCAGGCCGAGGTCCTTGTGGCTGTAGGGCGTGACGGGGCCGCCGCGGAGGGCCGCGACGATGTTGCGGGCCGCGTGCTTGCCCTGGCGGGCGGCGTGCTGCGCGGTGGGCGGGCACACCGCGCCCGCCTCCTTGGTGACGTCGGGGACGGCCGCCGCGTCACCGCAGGCCAGCACCCCGTCCATGCCGGGGACCGTCAGATCCGCGTCGACCACCAGACGGCCGCGTACGGTCTCGGCGCCCAGCGAGCCGATCAGCGGGCTGGCCGCCACACCCGCGGTCCAGATCAGGGTGCGGCAGGGCAGCAGCCGGCCGTCGGTGAAGCGGACGGTGTCCTCGGTGACCTCGGAGACCGACACCCCCAGCGAGACCTCGGTGCCGTGCCGCTCCAGCAGGTCCAGCGCCTTGGCGCCGAGCCGGTCGCCGAGTTCGGGCATCAGCTTCGGGGCGATGTCGATCAGATGCCACTTGATCTGCGCGGGGTCCAGCCGCGGATAGCGCCGGACCGCCGCGTTGGTCAGCCGCTGGAGGTAGGCGACCGTCTCCGTGCCCGCGTACCCGCCGCCCACCACCACGAACTGCAGCCGGGCGGCCCGCTCGGCCGCGTCGGTGGAGGCCGAGGCGATATCGAGCTGGGCGATGACGTGGTCGCGCACGTACACCGCCTCGGCCAGCGTCTTCATGCCGCGCGCGTGCTCGCTCAGGCCGGGGATGTCGAAGGTGCGGGTGATGCTGCCCGGGGTCAGTACGAGGTGGTCGTAGCGGATGTCGCTCAGCTCGCCGGTGATCAGCCGTACGACACACACCTTCGCCGCCGGATCGATGCCGATCACCCCGCCCGGCACGATGCGGGTGCGGCGCAGGACGCGGCGCAGCGAGGGGGCGATGGACTGCGGGGTCACGACCCCGGCGGCCACATGCGGCAGCAGCGGGAGGTAGAGCGCGTAATTGATGGGGGTGACGAGCGTGATCTCCGCGTCGCGGGCGGGGAGTTGGCGCTCCAGCCCCCTGGCGCACTCCACGCCGGCGAAGCCGCCGCCCACGATCAGGACTCTGGGTCGTTCCATGCCGGTCCTCGCAACGGTCGGAAACAGTCGGCCGGCTGATCGCGCCGCCCGCCCCTTCGTCACGCTGGCACGCGGGTGGGGGCCCCGCCACCGCGCCCGGTACGGCCCTGGTGCGACCGGGTGAGAGATGGCGGGACTTTACGCAAACTCCCGCGTCAGCGGCCGTCGCGATGGGTGGGGCGGGGCCGCCCGGTGCGCGCGAAGTGCGGCAGGGAGATCCCGCCGGTCTTGGGGGTCTGGCCAAAGCCGGGGCGGACGAACAGGGTGACGGTGACGCCCTCGGTGAAGCCGTTACGGCGCATCAGCGTCGCCGAGGCCACGTTGTTGACCTCGACATCGGTGACCACCGACGCCGCGCCCGCCGCGGTCAGGGCCGCGCAGCACTCCTGGACGAGGCGGCCCGCCACGCCCCGGCCCTGGAAGGCCGGGTCCACCGCGATCCACTCCATGTACCCCCAGTCCTCGCGCTGCTCGAAGGTCATCGAGCCGAGCACGAAGCCCGCCAGCCGCTCGCCCGCCATGGCGACCCGGCACGCCGGCACCGAGGCGTCCAGATGGGTCGCGACGGCGGTCAGGGACCAGCCGGTGTACGGCTTGCTGTCGGTGTCGTACACCCGGGTACCCAGGTCCAGGACGGCCGGGAGATGCCCGATGTCCAGGGGGTGGAGGGTGATCTCGGGGAGCGAGGGGTCCGCGGGGCCCGAGGGGGGCGTCGCCGCCGGTTCCGATCCTGCCGCTGCCGCATCCGGTCCCGCTGCCGTCATGGTGGCTCCCATTGCTCTCGTAACTGTCTAAACCACCCTAAATGTGCCCTCGAATACCGGTGTGAGCGGGGTGACGGACGCGGACGAGCGCTATGAGGTTGCTTACACCTGTATTTATGTCGGTTTCCTGGGGCAACCCTGGACGGGTTCCGAACCGTCTGCATATGCGGCGGAAGTGAGGACGGGCCTGTCACGGGGGCAGGCCGGGCTCCGCCAGCGAAGGTTTCGCCGCTTTGGAGGTCGACCCACGTGCACGCCGGAACGGGCAAGCGCCCGGCTCTGCTGATATCCGCCCTGGTGGGGGGAGCTGTGTTGCTCACCGCGTGTGGCGGCGGCGCCGATGCCGCCACCAACGCGCCCGATGCCAAGGTCACCGTTGATCCGGCGAGCGGCAACAAGGACGTCAAACTCGGTTCCTCGATATCGGTCAAGGCCCAGGGCGGCAAGCTGACCTCGGTCGAGGCCAAGGACGACAAGGGCGAGAAGGTACCGGGCAAGCTGTCCGGCGACGGCTCGTCCTGGAAGGCCGACGGCAAGGTCAAGCCGCAGACCACCTACACGGTGGAGACCAAGGCGAAGTCGGAGGGCGGCAAGGAGACCACCTCCAAGGCCTCGTTCACCACGCAGAAGGCCGACAAGGTCAACAAGCTCACCAACACCCCCTCGCAGGGGCAGACCGTGGGCACCGGCATGCCGGTCTCCTTCCTCTTCGACGACCCGATCGACAAGGACAAGCGCGCCGAGATCGAGAAGTCGCTGAAGGTCACCAGCACGCCGAAGGTGGAGGGCGCCTGGGGCTGGGTCAAGGACTGGTCGGGCAAGGACCGCATCGACTACCGCCCCAAGACCTACTGGCCCTCGGGCACCAAGGTCTCCGTCAAGGGCGGCCTGGCCGGCGTCAACTCCGGCAAGGGCGGCTGGTTCGCCCGTGACTACGACTTCAGCTTCACCGTCGGCAAGGACCGCAAGGCCGTCATCGACGTCCCCTCGCACTCCATGGCGCTGTACGAGGAGGGCAAGCAGGTCGCCACGATCACCGGCTCCGCGGGCTCGCCCGAGGCGCCCACCCGCGGCGGCGTCCACACCGTACGCAGCAAGAACGCCGCCGAGACGATGGACTCCGCCACCATCGGCTACGGCAACCAGTGGATGCTGGACTCCAAGTGGGTCACCCACCTCACCGCGTCCGGCACCTTCCTGCACTCCGCGCCCTGGAACAAGCAGCTCGGTGTGGTCAACAACAGCCACGGCTGCTTCGGCATGACCACCTCCGACGCCAAGCGCGCCTACGACTTCCTGACCATCGGCTCCACGGTCGAGGTCAAGGGCACCACCAACAAGGAGATCACCGACCCGGGCAACGGGCTGGAGGTCTGGCAGGAGTCCTGGCAGCAGTGGCAGAAGCGCAGCGCGCTGAAGTGACGCCGGTCTGCTGAAACGCGGCGGGCGGGGAGGTGCCGAGGGGCACGTCCCCGCCCGCGGGCGTTTTCACCTGCCGTGGGGCGAGCTGGGCGCCGACATCGTGGCACGTCCCCGCCCGCGGGCGTTTTCAGGACCTCCTGCGGGCCCGACGTGTACGGGCCTAAATACGGGCCTAAAGGGGCGCTTCCCACACCACCGGCGTGCGGACGCCGCCCGTCTCGCCGTCCCCGCCGTCCCGCTCGTCCACGCGCCGCACTGTCAGCCGGACCCCGGCCTGCCCGTCCACCAGCGTCACGGTCGCGTCCACCGTCACCTCGATGCGCCGCGCCGGGCCGCGCGCCGCCCGTGCCGCTTCGCTGTTCAGGGCCTCGTGCAGCGCCTGGACCAGGGCCCGGCCGCTGCTCTCGCCCACCCGCGCGTCCACCGGGCCGATGAACTGCACCGACGGCCGGGTGCCCAGCGTGGCCACGGCCGCACCGGCCTCCTGGAGTACCCGGGTGCGCAGCCCGGCCGGGGCCTCCGCAGGGCCCTGCTGGAGGGCGATGATCGCCGTACGGATCTCCTGGATCGTCGCGTCCAGCTCGTCCACCGCCTTGCCGACACCCTCCTTCACCTCGGGTATCACCGCCTTGCGCTGGGCGCTCTCCAGCATCATCCCGGTGGCGAACAGCCGCTGGATGACCAGGTCGTGCAGATCGCGGGCGATGCGGTCGCGGTCCTCGAAGACCGCCAGGCGCTCGCGGTCGCGCTGCGCGTCGGCCATCACCAGCGCCAGCGCGGCCTGCGCGGCGAACTGCGTGGCCAGCGTCCGCTCGCTGTGGGTGTAGCGGCGCCCGCCGGACAGCCGGCACAGGGCGAGCGCGCCCAGCACCCGCCCGTTGCTGCGCAGCGGCAGCAGCATCGTGGGGCCGTAATAGCGGGAGACGGGGGAGATGGAGCGGGGGTCGGCCGCGAAGTCCTCGGAGAAGACCGCGAGTCCGGCCTGTATCTGGTGCACGACCGGGCTCTGCGGCGGTATCCGGTTGTGGTACGCCTCCTCGCGTACCTCCTCGGAGAGGCTGGTGGAGACCGCCACGATCTCCAGGCCGCCCTCGGGGTGCGGCAGCAGTACGGCACCGGTCGCCGCCTCCGCCAGCTCCCGGCCCTTGTCCGCGACGACGGTCAGGGCGCGCTCGGTGGTGGAGCGGGTCTGCGCTCCCGCCAGCAGCGCCGTGGTCAGCGAGGCCGCGCCGTCGATCCAGCGCCGGCGCTGGCGGGCCGCGGAGTGCATCCGGGCGTTGCTGATGGCGATGCCCGCCTCGGTGGCCAGCACCCGTACGAGATGGAGGTCCTCGGCGGTGAACTCCCCGCCGGACTCCTTCTCCGCCAGGTAGAGATTGCCGAAGACCTCGCCCTGGACCTGGATGGGGACGCCCAGGAAGGCCTGCACCGCGGGGGAATCGGCCGGCAGCGGCCCGCCGGAGCGCGGCTCCTGGGCGACATCGGCGATCCGCATCGCGTCCGCGCCCCGCAGCAGCGCGCCCAGCACTCCGCTGTGCCCGTCCGGGATCCGCCCGATCAGCTCGCGCTGCTCCTCGGTGACTCCGTAGGTCAGCAGGTCGGCGAGGCCTTCCTTGTCCTCGTTGAGGACGCCGACGGCGGCGTAGCGCGCGCCGGTGAGGGTGGCGGCGGTCTCCACGATGCGGTCCAGGGCGCTGCCCACGTTCAGGTCGGAGCCGACCGCGACCATCGCTTCGAGGAGTTCGGGGAGCCGGGAGATGGGGCCGTCGGGCAGCTCGCGCAGGCTCTGCGCGGTGCGTTCGGCCAGGTCGGCGGCCTGGCCGTGCGAGTCGGCGGGGCGGGGGCTGTTCGAGTGCTGCGGCATCGCGCCCAGTCTAATTCGCACAAAAGGATGGAATTCCAGCGCATTGGCGGTGATTGGCCGTGTTTCTGCTCACTGCCGATGGCGGCGAACGGGTGTTCGTGGGCGGCCGCTGCTGTCTGCCGTACGGCTGCCGGGACGGTGGGGCGAGATTGAGCCAACCTCTTTGTGTGTTCCCGGTATTGACTGACACGGGGGCCAGTGGGTATGCCGTAGACACGTAACGGCGCAGCCTACGACCCGGACCCCGCCGGAGGCTGGAACCGCGCGGGCAGCAGCGCGCAGGCGAAGGCCATTGCCACCCGGTCCGTCCGTACCCGGGCACCCCCGACTTCCGTCAGCCTGCGTCCCCTTCGCTGTCCATCCTGCCGGGCACGGCAGGCGGGGTTTCGGACGACAGGACCTAGCGCCCAGGGCAGGGAAGTGGGGACGGCATGGTGGACCAGGGGAAGAGTTTTGGTGGCCGTGAGCGGGCGCTGGGCACGGCCACCGTGATCGAGCTCAGTGGCGAGCTGGACATCCTCGCCACGGCCGCGCTCGGCGGCCTCGTCGACGAGGTGACCGGCCAAGACCACCCCGATGTCGTACTGGACCTGAGCTCGGTCACCTTCATCGACTGCGGCGGGCTGTCCCTGCTGTGCCGGGCCCGCAGGCGTACGGAGGAGAGAGGCGGCCGCCTGCGGCTGGCGGGTCTGCGGCACAGCCCCCGCGTGCTGCTGCTCCTGCGGCTGACCGGCATGACCCGGTCCTTCGAGTGCTGGGAGGGGCCGCTGCCCGGCGCGGAACGGGAGGCGGAGGCCGACTGTACGCGAGGGAGCGCGATCGCCTGACGGGGCACCGCGCGGGCGGATGCGCGCGGTGCCCGGCGGCCGTCAGCTGGGCAGGACCGCCTCGATCGCCTGGACGACCTCGTCGGCCTCGGGCTCGGTGCGCGGGCGGAACCGCCCCACGACCTGGCCGGACGCGTCGATCAGGAACTTCTCGAAGTTCCACTGGATGTCGCCGGCCTCGCCCGCCGCGTCCGGGGTGTCGACGAGCTCCGCGTACAGCGGGTGCCGCCCGGCGCCGTTGACATCGACCTTCTCGGTCATCGGGAAGGTCACACCGTACGTCGCCGAGCAGAACTCGGCGATGTCCTGCGGCGAGCCGGGCTCCTGGCCCATGAACTGGTTGCAGGGGACTCCGAGGACGGTGAAGCCGCGCGCGGCGTACCGCTCGTGCAGCCGCTCCAGCCCGGAGTACTGCGGGGTCAGGCCGCACTTGGAGGCCACGTTGACGATGAGTACGGCCTTGCCCTTGTACTGGGCCAGGTCCGCGGAACCGCCCTGGAGGGCGTCGATCTCTACTTCGTGAACAGACATACGTCCGGATCGTAGTGGGGCACCCCTGGCCTCGTAACCGGGCACATGTCCCTAGGACCACGGGCGGAGGCCGGATGGTGCCCCGGGCCTGCGGCGGGGGCCCTTCGGGAGCGGTGCACCGGTGACTTCGGGGGAGCTCGCGGGCGTTGAGCGAGCCCCTCCCGTCTCCCGCGGAACGCGGGGTGCGACGATGGGCCCCGTCATGGATGCGGGGCACATTCTCAGAGGGCTGCGGGCCGCGGTGTTCGCGGCGGTCTGTGTGCTGCTCGCGGCGCTGGGGCATGTGGCCATGTCCGGTACCGCGGTGCCCTGGTGGATGCTGCTGGCGGCGGTGGCCGGCACGGCGGGCGCGGCATGGTGCTGCGCGGGCCGGGAGCGCGGGCCCGTAGTGGTGGGGGTGCTGACGGTCGGCACCCAGTTCGCCCTGCACAGCGCGTTCTCCTTCGGGCAGGCGGTGGCCGACTCCGGCGGCGAGCGGATCTCGCTCGCGCGGCAGTGGGCGAACACCTGGCTCTGCAACGCGGAGGGCATGTCGCTCGCCGACATCGACGCCGCGCGGGCGCTGCACGAAGCGGGCGGCCTGCCGAGCGGCATCGGCGGCGCGAGCGGCGAGATGGCCGGCGGCATGGCGCACGGCATGGCCGGTGGCATGGCTGACGGTATGTCCGCTATGTCGGCCGGGATGCACGGCAGCGCCGGCGGCATGCTCGCGGCGCACCTGCTCGTCGCGCTGCTCAGCGCGTGCTGGCTGTGGGGCGGTGAGCGGGCGGCGTTCCAGGTCGTACGAGTGGTGTCGGCCCTGTCCGTCCGGCTGTTCGCGCCCCTGGTCGCCGTCCTCAAGGGCGTACTGCCCGCTGCTCCCCCCAGGGGTCGTCCCCGGCGCCAGGAGCCGCGCCGCGCGGTGCGCGATCTCCTGCTGGCACATGTCATTTCCTTGCGTGGTCCGCCGCGTGGACCGGCTGTCGGCTGACAGCACGGTGCACATCACAGGTCGCCCGCGGGCGCCGGTCCTTGGTGCCGGCGGCGCTGTGGGCCCTGACTTCACCGGTCCCGTACGCCACGGTGACCGGACCACGCGAAGGACTTCAGATGATGACTCCTGTCCGGGATGCCCGGGTTGGCCGGGATTTCTGGGATCTTCGGGATCTCAGGGACCAAGGGCCGCCACTGCTCGGAGGCGGTCAACCCGCCTGTCTTCCCCGTTCGTCGGAGGCGCTCGGCCGGTCCGGGCCCGCGGACGGCGACGGCGGTGGCTGCCGATGGGCGCGCAGGCTCGCGAGCAGCGCGTCGACGGCCGTATCCGTAACTCCCGCATCCGTACCGCCCGTATCCGTATTTCCTTCCGCAGCCCCGTCGTTCCCGGCGAGGCGGGCGGTGGCCTCCTTCAGGCGCCGCGCCTGTGCCTCCCAGGCGCGACAGGCCGCGCACCCCGCGAGATGGTCCGCCAGCTGCCGGTCGGTGACCTCCGGCGGAGAGTGCTCCCCGTCCAGGCGGGCGGAGAGTGCCGTACGGATGCGCGAACAGAGCATGGGTCCATCCTCCCCGAACGCCGCGGCGCGCGGCGAGGGGAGGCGGCGGGATGCGTGACGACGCAGCGGTGACGGCCTGGGCGCTGGCGGCCAGGACCGGCGACGAAACCGCCGTCGACCGTTTCGTACGGGCCACTCAGCTCGACGTGCGCCGGTACGTGACGCACCTGAGCGGCGACGCACAAGCGGCGGACGACCTGGTGCAGGACACCTATCTGCGCGCGCTGCGCAGCCTGCCGGGGTTCGAGGGGCGGTCCTCGGCCCGCACCTGGCTGCTGACGATCGCGCGCCGGGTGGTGGCCGACCGCATCAGGGCCGATGCGGTCCGGCCGAGGCTGGCCGGTACCGACGACTGGCAGGCCGCGGCCGAACGCGTCCAGCCGCGCGGCGTACCGGGCTTCGACGAGGGCGTCGCCCTGGGCGAACTGCTCTCGGCCCTGGTACCGGTGCGCCGTGAGGCGTTCGTCCTGACACAGCTGCTGGGCCTGCCCTACGCACAGGCCGCCGAGGTCGCGGGCTGCCCCGTCGGCACGGTCCGCTCCCGGGTGGCCAGAGCCCGCGAGACGCTGGTCGCCCTGCTGGAGGCGGCGGACACCGTCCCCGGAGAGGGGATGGATACAGCACTGCCGGGCTCAGTGGCGGGTGCCGCCGGAGCGAAGCCGACGGGTGAGCTGCCGGGGGCGAGGGCCGGTGGCCACCCGGTCGTGGGGATGGCCGGTGCCATGGCGCCGGGGGCGGCCGGGGTGGTGCCGGTCTCCGCGCCCGGCGGGTCCGTGCCCGGCGGGTCCGCGCCCGGCGGGTCCGCGCCCGTCGCAGGGCGCAGGAGGCGGGCGTTGGTGGCCATGGCGGGGTGAGGGGCGTCCGGCCGGGCCGTGGGTCTTCGGGGCTCGCGGCCCGGCCGGAGTGCCGTGCCGTACGCCGATGGGTGTTGCGTCCAGGGGGTGGCGCGCCGATCTGCGACCCACCCCCTGAGTTATTCGCCGGGGCGTACCGCCACCGCCCGGGCGGTGATCGGCGGGCTGTGGCGGAAGTGGAAGGTGAAGGTGAGGCGGTCGCCGGGGGAGAGGGGCGGGGGCGGGCTCATCATGACGTCCAGGGTGCTGGGCGACATCCGCAGTTCGCCGCCCGCCGGGACCGTGGCGGCGGAGACCATCGCCATGCTGTGCGCGTTCGGGCCCACCTCGACGTCGCGGCTCAGCATCGTGCTGCGCCCGGCCGGACCGGTGACGCCGGTCAACTGGTCGTCCGAACCGCCCGTATTGCGCAGGGTGAAGAACGCCGCGTTGGCCTCCGGGTTGGTGGGGACCAGCACCCGGCCGTCGGTGACGGTGATCTCGGCGGGGGACCCCGCCTGCCCGGCCGTCGTCCAGGCGGTGAGCGCGCCCAGCGTCACCAGGCACGTCAGCAGAGGGACGGCGGCGGCGCGCAGCGGGGCGGGGACGGCGGAGGTACGAAGGGGCACGGAGGTACGAAGGGGCATCAGGCCGTCTCCTTGCGGGGGCTCGTACGGGGGCGGCGCGAGCGGGACGCCGTACGCGACGGTGCGTCCGTACGCGCCGCGCGGACCGGCTGCCAGGCGCGCAGCCGCAGGCTGTTGCCCACCACGAGCAGTGAGCTGACCGACATGGCGGCGGCCGCGAGCATCGGGTTGAGGCGTCCGGCGGCGGCCAGCGGCACGGTGACGAGGTTGTAGCCGAAGGCCCAGATCAGATTGGCGCGGATGGTGCCCAGGGTGCGGCGGGCCAGGCGTACGGCGTCGGCGACGGCCCGCATGTCCTCGCGGACCAGCGTGACATCGGCGGCGCCGATCGCGACGTCGGTGCCGCCGCCCATGGCGATCCCGAGGTCGGCGCGGGCCAGCGCGGCCGCGTCGTTGACGCCGTCGCCGACGACCGCGACCCGGCCGCCCTGCTGCTTCAGGGACGTCACCAGCTCGGCCTTGTCCTCGGGCAGGGCGGGGGCGTGGATCTCGGTGATGCCCAGGTGCCCGGCCACGGCGCGGGCGGTGGCCGCGCGGTCCCCGCTGGCCAGGACCGGCCGCAGGCCCAGCCGGCGCAGATGGTCGACGGCGCGGTAGCTGTCCGGGCGCAGGCTGTCGCCGATGGCGATGACGGCCTGCGGGGCGGCGTCGACGGTGACGAGGACGGCGGTGTGGCCCGCGCTCTCGGCGGCGCGTACGGCATCCGCCAACGGCTCGGGGAGCGCGGCCAGTTCACCCGGCCGCACGACGCCGACCCGATGCCCCTCGGCCTGCCCGTGCACGCCCACCCCAGGGGTGGCGGCGAAGTCGCGGACCGGCGGGAGGGGCGTTTCGGGCCGCTGGTGGCGGGCGTGCGCGGTCAGGGCGCGGGCCAGCGGGTGCTCGGAGCCCTGCTCGACGGCGGCGGCCAGCCGGAGGACGCGCTCGGCGTCCGGGCCCTCGGGGCGGGCGGTGATCTGTACGACGCTCATCCGTCCGGTGGTGAGGGTGCCGGTCTTGTCCAGGACGACGGTGTCGATGCGGCGCAGCCGCTCCAGGGCGCGCGGACCGCTGACCAGGATGCCCAGTTGGGCGCCGCGGCCGGTGGCGGCCAGCAGCGCGGTCGGGGTGGCCAGGCCCAGCGCGCACGGGCACGCCACGACCAGGACGGCGACCGCCGCGGTGACCGCGGCCTGCGGGTCGGCGCCGGCGCCCAGCCAGAAGCCGAGCACGGTGACGGCGATGGTCAGCACGGCGGGGACGAAGACCGCCGCCACCGCGTCGGCCAGCCGCTGTGCGGAGGCCTTGCCGGTCTGGGCGTCCTCGACGAGCTGGGTGATGCGCGCCAGCCGGGTGTGCGAGCCGACCGCGCTCGCCCGTACCTCCAGCAGGCCGCCGGAGTTGACCGCGCCGCCGACCACCGCCGCGCCGGGGCCGACCTCGACCGGGTGACTCTCGCCGGTGACCAGGGACAGATCCAGGGCGGAACTGCCGTCGGTCACCGTGCCGTCGGTGGCCACGCGCTCGCCGGGACGCACGAGGAAGAGATCGCCGACCCGCAGGTCGGCCAGCGGGATACGGCGCTCCTCACCGCCGGTGCGTACGGCGACGTCCTTGACGGTGAGCTCGGCCAGGGAGCGCAGCGCGGAGCCGGTGCCCCTGCGGGCTTTGGCCTCCAGCCGGCGCCCCGCCAGCACGAACAGCGGCACACCGACCGCCGCTTCGAGATACAGATGGGCCGCCCCGCCCCCGGAGTCCGGCAGCAGGCTGAAGGGCATGGTCATGCCGGGCTGCCCGGCGCCGCCCCAGAACAGCGCGTACGCGGACCAGGCGAAGGACGCGGCCACGCCCAGCGAGACCAGGGTGTCCATGGTCGCGGAGCCGTGCCGCAGCCCGCGCAGCGCACGGATGTGGAAGGGGCGGGCACCCCATACGGCGACCGGCGCGGCGAGCACGAAGCACAGCCACTGCCAGTTGCGGAACTGCCAGGCCGGGACCATGGAGAGGACCAGCACGGGGACGGAGAGCAGCGCGGTGACGAGCAGCCGGGTGCGCTCTGCGCGGGCTTGGAGGTCTTCGGGGGAGGGGGCGGTTTGGGTGGGTTGGGCGGACCGGTTGGACTGGTTGGACTGGAGAGATTGGGGGGATTTGGGGGTTTCGGTGGAGGTCGCGGGTGCCGTGGGTGCTGTGCGGGGCTCGGGGTCTGCGGGGGGCGGGGTGGGGGCCGGGGCGTGCAGCTCGGCGGTGTAGCCGGCGGCTTCGACGGTGGCGATCAGGTCGTCCACGGGGACCGAGGCGGGGTGGCTGACCTTGGCACGGCCGGTGGCCAGATTGACGGAGGCCGTCACGCCCTCCATGCGGCCGAGCTTCTTCTCCACCCGGCCGACGCAGGCGGCGCAGGTCATGCCGCCGACGGTCAGGACGCTGGTGAGGGCGGGGGGTTGAGTGGTCATCGCGGACCACCCGGGGTCACGACGCGGGACTCGGGGGCACGCATGCCATGCACACCACCCATACCATCCATGCCACCCATATCGCCCATGTCCTCGTCGTCGGCGGGGCCGGAGCCGTCCGTGCCGCTGCCGCTCGCGGGGCGCATCGCGGGGGCCACCGGGCCGACGAGCGCCCCGGCGCCGTACGACAGCCCGAACAGTACGGCGAGGAGGAGGGCAAAGCCGACCACCGACCGGGCGGGCAGCAGGCGTTGCAGCTTTTCGACAAGGACGGGTCGGCGTGAGCCGGCCGGTGGGGAGAACATCGCCGCTCCAGTACGCAGAGATTGAGGAGACAGGGGTGGGGCGCGCCGCGGAATAGACGAGGTCGGGAGTGGGGGATGGGGAGAAGACGGGGCGGTGGACAGACCGCGCGGCGCTGTCATCGTGGCAGCCCGGTCCCTGGGGGACGGGCAAAATCGCACTCCGTTCCCACGTGAGGTTTGTCCTTCGCGGGCGCCGGAACTGCCGGGGACGGCCGGACGACTAACTGGGTTTACGGGAGGTGCCGTTCGCCGCCCCCTGCCCTCACCGCGCTCGTACCCCCACATTCCCCCTCTCCTCACCCTCCCCTTCTCCCCACCCTCCCGAAATTTCTCCGATTCTGAGCGCGGGGCGGGAACTCAATGCCTTCCGCTCCCGACCTCTCACACACTGCGCCACTCCGGCGCGGATCCGTGACGTGTGGGAGAGGGCCAGGGCGATGCCGCAGGACATAGCGCGGGCGGGGGAGCGGCAGGCGGGCGAGGACCGGTGGAGTCTGGTCGGCGTCGCCGGGATCTGCTCCTTCCTCGCCATGCTCGACATGAGCGTGGTGACCGTCGCCGTACCCGGCATCGGGGCCGACCTCGGCGTTCCGGTCTCCGTCGCCCAGTGGGCGGTACTCGGCTATCAACTCCCGGTGGTCGCACTCCTGCTGCCCGCCGGGCGCAGGCTGGACCGGGCGCCGATCCGCCCGGTGGTCCTGCTGGCGCTGGCGGGGTTCGGGGTGTGTGGCGTCGTCGCCGCCCTGGCGCCGTTCGCGGCCTGGCTGATCGCGGCCCGGGTCGGCCAAGGGGCGTTCGCCGCCGTCCTGTTCGTACTCATGCCGGTGCTCGCCGCGAAGTCCGTACGCCCCCAGATGCGCGGCCGGGCCATGAGCGTCCCGGCCACCCTCGGCCCACTCGGCGCCGTCACGGGACCGGCCCTGGGCGGCATACTCCTGGACCACTGGGGCTGGCGTTCCGTCCTCCTGATCAAGCTGCCCCTGTGCCTCCTCGCCTGGGCCCTCACCCGCGCCACCCCACTGCCACCCGGCTGGCCGAACCACCCCGCGCCAGGACGGGAACCGGCAGGGCCAGGACGGGAAATGGGCGCGGAAGGCGGACAGCCGCCTGCGGCAGTTGGACGGCTGCGTGTGTCGGGTGGTGGGCAGTGGTGGGACGCCGTGCTTGTCGGGTCGGCCACCGCGGCTGTGCTGCTCGCGCTGAGTCTGGTGGGTGAGGGGCGGGGCTGGCTGCTGCTCTGTGCGGTGGCCGTTCCGCCTGCTGTGGTGTGGGTGCGTGGTGCGGGTGGGCGGCGGGTCCTGGAGGTACTGCGGGGAGCGCGTACCGGCGGAATTCACGGTGCCGTGCTGGCGCTGGGCGTGGGTTTCGCGACGGTGCACTACCTGCTCTCTCTTCATCTGCAGCGCGCGGACGGGTTGTCCGCGTCGGCCACCGGCGTCGCGCTGCTTGCCTTTCCGGCGGGTATGGCGCTGGCCGGGCCCGTCGGTGGGCGGCTGGCCGACCGCTGGGGCGCGGGCGCGATCGCGGCGGGCGGAGCCGTACTGGTCACCGTCGGATTCGCTCTGCTCGCGGTGGCGCCGGAATGGACGCCGGGCGGTGTCGCCTGGCGGCTCGCCCTGGCCGGCGCGGGCATGGGGCTGTACGGCGGCCCGGCCCAGCTGCTGGTCTTCGCCGCAGTCGGCCCGGAGCGCATGGCGACTGCCGGGTCCAGCGTGCAACTCGCCCGCAGCCTGGGCTTCACGCTCGGTCCCGCCATCGGCACCACCCTCTGGACCCTCTCCGGCCCCGGTCCTGAGGCCATCCGCACCGGCCTGGTCTTGTCCGCCGCAGTTGCCTTCTCCGCCGTTGGTCTCCTGGCCGTCGCCTGGAAGGCGCAGGTCCGGCGCGGGACGTCGGACGGGCGGGACGGGGCGGGTGGGGCGGTGGGCTGAGCGGCGGAGCTCGGGGGTCGGTGTGTGTCCGGGGGCTTGCGGTGGTTTTCGTTGTGAGAGGAGAGGCGTGTGTGTGGGATTGCCGGATGGGTTGAGTTCGGTGGAGATGCGCGGGAGAGGGGGGCGGTTGTCGAGGGGATGACCGGGGCGCTGGCGCTGCGGGGGCCGGACGCCTCGGGGGTTTGGTGTGGAGCGCATGCCGCGATCGGGCATCGGCGGTTGGCGGTGCTGGATGTTGAGGGTGGGACGCAGCCGATGGTCGCGGGGGAGGAGGGGGACGAGGTCGTACTGAGTTTCAGTGGTGAGGTGTACAACCACCATGCGCTGCGCGGGGAGTTGCGGCGGCGGGGGCATGCGTTTCATACCCGGAGCGATACCGAGGTGGTGCTGCGGGCCTACCAGGAGTGGGGGGAAGAGCTGGCCCGGCATCTGGAGGGGATGTTCGCCTTCGCGGTCTGGGACGCGGAGCGGCAGCGGCTGGTGCTGGTCCGGGACCGGCTGGGCGTCAAGCCGCTGTTCCACGCCCGCACACCGGACGGCGGTGTGGTGTTCGGGTCCGAGCCGAAGGCGCTGTTCGCGCACCCGGACTGCCGGCCCGCCGTGGACGCGCAGGGGCTGCGGGAGGCGTACAGCCTGCTCTTCAACACCGGCGCCACCTTGTGGAGCGGGGTGCGGGAGGTGCAGCCCGGGGGAGTGCTGACCTTCGACCGGGACGGGGTGCGCGAGCGGTTGTACTGGCGGCTGGAGGCGCGTGCGCATGCGGACGGGGACGATCTGGCAGGCACGGTCCACGGCGTGCGGTCGCGCCTGGAGCGCGCCGCCCGCGGCCAGCTGGAGGCCGATGTGCCGCGCTGCTCGCTGTTGTCCGGGGGCATCGACTCCACGGTGCTGACCGCGCTCTTGGCCGATGAACTGCGGGTCAGGGAAGGCCAGGAGGCCACCCTGCGCTCGTACGCGGTCGACTACAGCGACCAGGCCGAGAGCTTCACCGGTGATGTGCTGCGCACCGGCCACGACACCCCCTTCGCCGCCGAGGCGGGGGAGTTCATCGGCACCGAGCACCACACCGTGGTCCTGGACCCCCGGGCGCTGCTGGACCCGGAGCACCGGCGGGCCGTGGTCGCCGCCCGCGACTCGCCGATCGGCGTCGGGGACATGGACACCTCGCTCTACCTGCTCTTCGGCGAGATCCGGCGGCATTCGACCGTGGCGCTCTCCGGCGAGGCCGCCGACGAGGTCTTCGGCGGCTACCCCTGGTTCCACAGCCCGCGGGCGCTGGCCGCCGACACCTTCCCGTGGCTGCTCGTCACTCAGGACGAGGCCGCCATGCCGATGCACCCCGATCTCGAAGGCGTGCTGCGGATCGGGGAGTTCCAGCGCGACACCTACCGCTCGGCGCTGGCCGCCGTACCGCACCTGGAGGGCGAGAGCCCCGACCAGCACCGCTGGCGCGAGATGCAGCACCTGTCCCTGACCCGCTGGCTGCGCCAGCTGCTGCACCGCAAGGACCGGCTGAGCATGGCCCAGGGGCTGGAGGTACGCGTGCCGTACTGCGACCACCGGCTGGTCGAGTACGCCTTCAATGCGCCCCGTGGCATGCACCGCCACGACGGGCGGGAGAAGAGTCTGCTGCGCGCGGTGGGGGAGGGGCTGGCTCCGCACTCGGTGCTCCACCGGCCCAAGAACCACTACCCGGCCACCCACCACCCCGACTACAACCGCGGCCTGCAGGACCTGGCCCGCGATGCGCTGGCCGGGCACGGCGGGCGGGTGCGCGACCTCGTCGACGAGCGCGCCGTCAAGCCCTGCCTGGACGCCGATCCGCGGCACCTGGAGTGGGGGCACCGGCTGCGCCTGGAGCGCGTCGTGGACCTCGGACTGTGGCTCGACCACCACCGTCCCTCGATCGCCCTGTGAGCGAGTAGCCCCGCCCGGCCGAGCGGATGGGTTCCGCCGATCGGCCATGAGATCAACCCCGTTGAGGAGTACGAGATGAACGGCCCCCTGCCCGAGCCCGTCGAGTTGTACGGCGCCGACTACAAGCGCGACCCCTATCCGCTGTACCGCGAGCTGCGCGAGCGCGGTCCCGTGCACCGCGTCCGCTTCCCCAGCGGGGTGTGTGCCTGGCTGGTCACCGGATACGCCGCCGCGCACCGGGCCCTGAACGACCCGCGGCTGGGCAAGCACCACTCGCGCGGCAACGACGCCTGGCGGGCGCGTGCCTCGATCATGCCCGAGCCGCAGCACTCCCAGCTCCAGGTGCATCTGCTGCACCAGGACCCGCCCAAGCACACCGTGATGCGGCGGCTGGTCACCGACGCCTTCGCGCCCCGACGCGTGACCGAGCTGTGGCCCCGCTTCCAGCACATGGCCGATGACCTGCTGGACGAGCTGCCCGCAGCCGGGACGGCGGATCTCGTGGAGGCCTTCGCCGCACGCTTCCCCTTTCAGGTACTGGCCGAAGTCATCGGCCTGCCGGGGGAGTTCGCCCAATCCTTCGACCGCGACTGGGGCAAGGTCGTCCAGCCCGTCGGCCCCGAGGACCCCGGGCGCCCGGCGTACGAGGCCAGGCTGCGCGGGCTCCAGAGCTATATCGCCGATCTCGTCGCACACAAGCGCGCGGCGGGTGGCACCGATCTGCTGGCCCGGCTCGTCGCCGCGCGCGACGCCGGACGGATCAGCGCGGAAGAACTCGACTCGATGATCTTCCAGCTGCTGGTCGCGGGGCAGGAGCCGGTCACCAACCAGATCACCACCGCACTGATCACGCTGCTGCGCCACCCCGCGCACCTCGCCCGGCTCGCCGCCGAACCGGCCCTGCTGCCCCGGGCCGTCGAGGAACTGCTGCGCCACGACAGTGCCTTCGAGCTGACCACCTGGCGGTTCTTCGCCGAGGACGCCGACCTGCACGGCACCAGGGTGCCCGCGGGGGACTCGGTGATCGTGTCGCTGTGCGCCGCCAACCGCGACCCGGCACGCTTCCCGGACGCCGACACCCTCGACTTCGACCGCGAGGCGGGCCAGCACCTCGCGTTCGGCCATGGCATCCACTTCTGCCCCGGCGCGGCCCTGGCCCGCGCCGAGCTCCGGATCGCGCTGGGCACCTTGCTGCGCCGCCTGCCCGGACTCCGGCTCGCCGTCGAGGAGGGCGAGTTGGAGTGGATCCCGGCGGTATTGGCCCGCGGAGTCAATCACCTTCCCGTTACCTACGGCCCCGGCGCGGGCATGCCCGCTGTCTGCCCCGTCACCGGGCACTCGGCGCCCGTCGGCGACGCGACCGCCCGCTGATCCGGCCCCGCCCCGCCCCCGTCGGCACCGACTCCCCTCGCCCTTTCCGTCCCAGGAGCCCCGCCCATGACTGCCGCGCCCGTCACGCTGCCCAGCCCGCCGCTGTCCGACGCCGACCGCGCGACCTGCGCCGCGATCCTGTCCGTGCTGCTGCCCCACCGGCGCACGCTGGACCGCGCGCGCCCGACCGAGCCCGCAGGCCCGGCCAACACCCCGCACCCTGCGCACTCCCCGCACCACGAAACCCCCGCAGCGGCTGACGACCGGCCGCACCCGGCGTGCTGCGTACGACCTGAAGAAGGCGCACGACCTGAAGACGGCGCTCGACCCGAGGGCGGCGTACGCCTCGAAGAGCGCGTATACCATGGCCGCTCCCCGCACCCGGGACGCCCCGCTCGCTCCGTATCTCCCGCTCGCCCTGAAGAACACCCCGGCACCCCCGACATCGACCCGTCCGATTCCCGTGACGCTGTTGATACACCGGAGCATCCGGATGGGTTCCCCCATCAACTCCGCGTCCTGGAACGCTTTGTCGCCGCCGACGACCCGGTGCTGTTCACACTGCCCGGCTTCCCCTGCAAGTCGCCCAACCCGGCCAAGGTGCTCGGGCATCTGCCCGACGAGGGCGAGCGGCTCGCGCTGCGCTTTCTCGACGAGCTGTGCGCGCGGATCTCCGAGGTGTACGCGCCCGGCGCACGGGTCCTGATCTGTTCCGACGGGCATGTCTTCGGCGACCTGATCCACGTCCCCGACACGCATATCGATGCCTACAACGACGCCCTGCGTGCCATGATCCGCGAGCTGGGGCTGGCGCATCTGGACACCTTCGACCTGCGGGACGTGCACGGAGACCGGCCGGCCGCGGAGAAGCGGGCCCGGGTGCACGAGCGATACGCCCCCGCGCTGGAAGACCTGCGCGCCCAGACCCGTACGGACGAGGAGACCGCGCGCCTGTACCGGGGTATCACACGGTTCCTGTTCGAGGACACCGCGTCCTTCGACGGTTCGCGGTCGGCGCTGCAGCGCGACTGCCGGCGGCGCGCGTACGGGGTCATACAGCGCAGCCGGGCCTGGGGCGAGCTGATCGACGCGCACCACCCCGGCGCGTTCCGGCTGTCGATCCACCCGCAGCCGCGCGGCGCGGCCAAGTTCGGGATACGCCTGCTGCAGGCGCCGGACGTGTGGATGACGCCCTGGCACGCCAGCGTGCTGCGCGGCGCCGACGGGCAGCCGCGGCTGATGCGGCGCGCGGACGCCGAACGGCTCGGCCGCCTGGTGCTGCACCAGGGACGGCCGAGCCATTTCGAAGCCGTGGTGTGAGTGCGCAGGACCCGCCCTCACGTCCCTCGGTACGCGCCCCGCGCACTCACTCCGGCCGCCCGATCGTCACTCCGGCAGGCGGATCGACAGCGCGTGCCGGAACTCGTCGCGCGGGTCCCACCGGGCCTTGATCTTCTGCAGCCGCGGGTAGTGCCCCTTGTAGTAGAGCGTGTGCCAGGGCACGCCGGAGGTGTTCAGGGCGGGGTCGGCGAGGTCGGCGTCCGGGTAGTTGATGAAGGCCCCGTCGCTGACCGCGCCCGGTACGGGCACGCCGCCGCTGTCGGCGTACATGGCGCGGTAGAAGTCGCGGAGCCAGGCCAGCTGCGGGCCGCCGTCCTGCGCCGGGTCGTCCCAGCCGTTCATGTAGATCGCCTTGAGGATCGAGTCGCGCTGTGCGACAGCGGTCTCGCCCACGGGGACGGTGTTGACCTTGCCGCCGTAGGAGACCAGCCACAGCATGGCGTTCGGCTGCTCCGCGGCCTTGCCCGATCCACCGTCCCCGCCTTTGTCGCCCGACAGATACTGGTAGGCCACGGAGAGCTGACGGTCCGTGTACCGCTTGCGGAGATAGGACGCCTTGATCTTGTACGCCGCCGGTGGGGACTCCTGGATGTTGGCCACGGCCTGCAGCCACGGCACGCTGCTGTGCGAGCGGACGGGCTGCGCGCCCACCCCGCGGCCGACGGCGCCGACATAGTCGTCCACCAGCCGCTGCGCGCCGGGCTCGGTGTCGTCGATCATCCCGATCAAGGTGATGGCGCCCATCGCGCGGGAGCCGGCCATCAGCACGCCGAACATGCCGTCGTAGCGCGAGCCGGCGCCGCTGTTGTGCTCGTACCAGGTCCCGTGGTTGCGCAGCAGACGGGTCGTGGAGCGCTCGTCGAGGTCCTTCCAGGACCAGGTGGCCGAGAAGGCGAGCATGGTCGCCGGTGCCCTGGGCAGCAGCCGGGCCGGGTCGTTGCCCTTGGCCGCCGGGTCGCGGAACCAATAGCGGGTGACGATCCCGAAGTTGCCGCCCCCGCCGCCGGTGTGCGCCCACCACAGGTCGTGGTGCGGGTCGCCTGGCTCCCGGGTGGCCACCACGCTGCGGGCCTTGCCCGAGCGGTCCACCACCACGACCTCGACGGCGTGCAGATGGTCCACGGACAGCCCGTACCGCCGCGAGAGCGTGCCGTAGCCGCCGCCGAGCACATGCCCGCCCACGCCGACCTCGGAGGTCGCGCCCGCGGGGATGCTCACGCCCCAGCCCAGGAACAGCGTGCGGTACACCTCTCCGAGCAGGGCGCCCGGTTCGACCGCGAACGCCCGGCGCCCCGCGTCGTAGTAGACGGCCCGCATGGGGGAGGTGTCGATCAGCACACGGACCGCGGGGTCGTCGACGAAGTTCTCGAAGCAGTGCCCGCCGCTGCGCACCGCGATGCGCTTTCTCTCGCGTACGGCCTGCTGTACGGCGGCGACGACCTGCTCGGTCGTGCTCACCACGCGTACGTAGTCCGGTGTGCCGACGAAGCGGGCGTTGGTGCCGCGGTGCGTCAGGGAGCGGTAGCGCGGGTCGCCGGGGCGGACCAGGACCGGGCCCGGCGGGGGCGGTCCGCCGGCGGCTGTCGCGGCCTGCGCCGCCGGGGCCGGCATGCCCTGGGCCGTCAGACCCGTGGCCGCGCCGCCCAGCACCGCCGCGCCCGCCAGTACGCCGCGCCGCGTCATCTCTGCCATGGTCCGCCTCCGTAGTCGCACATTGCCGAAGAGAGCTCATCCACCTCCTCAGCATCGGCGCGGGAAGCCCAGGGGGCATCGTCCGCGGTGACCAACAGGCCCTGCCTCGAAGGAAGGAGGGGCGGTCCTCCCCAGGGAGGGGGCGGCGGGTCCGTGCGTCCGGTAGTGGGTACGGCGGTGGCGTGCCCTTCAGTGCCCGGCCACGGGCAACGCCCCGGCCGGCGCGCCGTGTTGGCCATCACGGGCCAGCGGTCGGCGATGGTCGAAAGCGATCAACGGGTCTCCGGTGAGCGGGTGTTCGGTTACCGCGGCCCGTACGCCGAACACCTCCGCCAGCAGCGCGGGCGTCAGCACCTCGCGCGGTGTCCCGGACGCGACCACCGCCCCTTCGTGCAGGACGTGCAGCCGGTCGCACAGTGACGCCGCCGCGTTCAGGTCGTGCAGCGAGATCAGCGTCGTACGGCCCTGGGCGCGCAGCAGCGCCAGCAGCTCCACCTGGTGCAGCACATCGAGGTGGTTGGTCGGCTCGTCCAGGACGAGGACGTCCGGGTCCTGCGCGAAGGCCCGGGCCAGCAGCACCCGTTGGCGCTCGCCGCCGGACAGCGCGGAGAAGCGCCGCCGCGCCTGCCCGGCCATGCCCACATCCGCCAGGGCGCGGGCCACGGTGTCCCGGTCGGTGCGGTCCTCGGCGGCGAAGGCCCGCTTGTAGGGGGTACGGCCCATGGCCACCACCTCGTGCACGGTCAGTTCGAAGTCGCCCCCGCGCTCCTGGGGCAGCGCACCGACGTGCCGGGCGGCGCGCGCCGGGGACAGCTCGCGCAGATCGGTGCCGGCCAGCAGCACCCGCCCGGCCGTGGGGCGCAGATGCCGGTAGACGGTCCGCAGGACGGTGGACTTGCCGCTGCCGTTGGGCCCGACCAGCCCCGCGATCTCGCCGGGCGCGGCGATCAGCTGGACCCCGGCCACGACGGTACGGCCCGCATAGGCCACCTCCAGGCCTTCGATGGTGACCTTCATCGGTCCGCCTCCCACTCGACGGGGGTCTCCATCGGTCCGCCCCCGTGCTTCACGGTGATCGTCATCGTCCTGCCCCCAGCCGCCGGTCCAGGACGAACAGCAGGGCAGGCGCGCCGATCATCGCGGTCACCACGCCGACCGGCAGTTCCTGGGTGTCCATGGCCGTACGGCACAGGATGTCGACCACGACCAGCAGCAGCGCCCCGGTCAGCGCGGACAGCGGCAGCATCCGGCGGTGGTCGCCGCCCACGACCAGACGGCACAGGTGCGGCACCATCAGGCCGACGAAGGCGACTGCTCCGGAGACGGAGACCAGGACGCCGGTCAGCAGGCTGGTGACCACGAACAGCTCGCGGCGCAGCCGGGTGACGTCCACGCCCAGCCCGGCGGCCGTCTCGTCGCCCATGACCAGGGCGTTCATCGCGCGGGCCCGGGCCAGCAGGGCGGGCAGCCCGGCCAGGACCGCGAGCGCGGGCAGCCACAGCACGTCCCACGTGGCGCCGCTGAGGCTGCCCATCAGCCAGAACAGCACACTGCGCGTCTGCTGCTCATCGCCCGCCTGAAGGACCAGATAGCTGGTGAACCCGGACAGGAACTGCCCGATGCCCACCCCCGCCAGCACCAGCCGCAGCGGCGAGAATCCGCCGCCGCGCCGGGCCATGAACCACACCAGCGCGAACGCGGCCAGCGCTCCGGCGAACGCGGCGGCCGACATGCCCAGCCCGGCGACGCCGCCCGCGCTCGCGCCCAGCACGATCGCGGCGACCGCGCCGAGCGAGGCGCCGTTGGAGATGCCGAGCAGATACGGGTCGGCCAGCGGATTGCGTACCAGGGCCTGGGTGGCGGTGCCCACCAGGCCCAGCCCGGCGCCGACCAGCGCCGCCAACAGGGCCCGGGGGACGCGCAGTTGCCACACGATCAGGTCGCTGGTGCCGGGCCGGGGCGCCTCGCCGGCCAGCCGCCGCAGCACCACCGACCACACCTGGTCCGGGGGGATGTCGGTGGAGCCCAGCGACACCGCGCCGGTCAGGGCCAGGACCAGCGCGGCGCCGAGCACCGCGGCGAGCAGCCCGGGCCGCACGCCGCGGCCGGACGGCTCGCCCTCGGCAGACGGGGCGGGGTCGACGGATGCGCCGGACCGCTCACCGCCGCCGGACCGCTCACCACCGTCGGACCGCTCGCCGGTGGCGGAGACGGCCCCCATCTACTGCCCCGCCTTGGACTCGCCGGACCGGCCGGACCCACCGGAGCCGTCCGAGGCGCCGAACTTGCCGGGGTAGAGCGTCCGCGCGATCTTCTCCACCGTGTCGGCGTTGCCCACGCCCGCGATGGTCGTCCGCTCGGACCCGATGCGCAGGAACTTCTCCTCCCGTACGGCCTTCAGGCCCTTGGTGCCGGCGAAGCCCTTGAGGAAGTCCGCGGCCTGGTCGAACGCCTTCTCATTGGCGGCGGCGCTGCCCCGGTCGCGGACCGCGAGCTGGATCCAGTCGGGGTTCTTGGCGGCCACGTCCTCCCAGGAGACGGGCTTGAAGTCGCCGTCGCAGCCGGCGAAGACGTTGCGCGCCCCCGCCTGGGTGATCACGGCGTTGGCGACCTGCTTGCCGCACACCGCGATCGGCTGCTTGGTGCCCGCGTCGTAGTCGAAGAGGAAGTAGGAGGGCCGCTCCTTCTCCGGTACGTCCCCGACGGCCTTGCGGACCGCGCCGACCTTTTCACGCATCCCCGCGACCAGTTCACGGGCCTTGGGCGCGGTGCCGGTCACCTGCCCCAGCCGGTTCAGATCGCCCTCCACGCCCGACAGGTCCCGCTGCGGGCCCTTGGCCAGCGGGGCGCAGGCGGTCGAGGCCAGGTACAGGTGCTTGATCCCGGCCGCCGTGAACTCCTCGGCGCTCGGCGCGTCCCCCATGCCGCCCATGTTCTGCATGGAGGCGAAGGTGTCGATGTAGAGGTCGGCGCCGGAGCCGAGCAGCTTCTCCTTGGGGATCACCATCTTGCCCAGCACCGGCACCTTCTGGGCCTGCGCGTCCAGGGCGCCGGGCAAAGTGCCCTTGCCGGGCGGGAAGCCGGTACCGATGACCTTGTCGCCCGCGCCGAGGCGCAGCAGCATCTCCAGGCTGGAGGCGTTGCTGGTGACGATCCTGCGCGGGGGCTCGGTGAAGGTGGTCGGGCGGCCCTCGCAATCGGCGACCTTCACCGGGAAGCCCGCGGCGGCGCCGCCCGCGCTCTTCGCGGCGCCGTCGCCGCCGCTGCCACCACCGCACGCCGTGGCCGCCACTACGACGAGCACCGCCAAAGAGCACAACTTCCCAGAGCGCATCAGACTTCTCCCAACTCACCACACGTTCACGGGCCGAAGATCCGGTCCGGCAGAGGTAGTCGGGGCGATGCGCGGTTCGGTTCCCGCGGATGCCGCCGAATCGGACAGCGGCGGCATCCCGCGCCTCAGCTGCCCGCGGGCACCTGCCGCTGCCCCGGCCCCGTATAGGCGCCCAGCGGCCGGATGAGGGTGTTGGCCTGGAGCTGCTCGACGATGTGCGCCGTCCACCCGGTGATCCGGCTCATCACGAACAGGGGAGTGAAGACGGGGATGTCGAAGCCCATGAGGTGGTAGGCCAGGCCCGAGGGGTAATCCAGGTTGGGGTGGATGCCCTTGCGGCGCAGCATGGCCTCCTCCAGGGCCGTGTAGAGCGCGGCCAGCCGCTCGGTGTCCGCCCCGCCGTGCTGCGCGACCAGTTCGTCCAGCGACCGGCGCATCAGCGGTACGCGGGAGTCGCCGTGCTTGTACACGCGGTGCCCGAAGCCCATGATCTTGCGCTTGGCGGCCAGCGCCTCGTCCAGCCAGCCGGCCGCGCGCTCCGGGTCCCCGATTTCCTGGAGCATGTGCATCACGGCCTCGTTGGCACCGCCGTGCAGCGGACCCTTGAGGGCGCCGATGGCCGCGGTGACGGCGCTGTAGAGGTCGGAGAGGGTGGAGGTGACCACCCGGGCGGTGAAGGTGGAGGCGTTGAAGCTGTGCTCGGCGTACAGGATCAGGGAGATCTCGAAGCAGCGCACGACCTCGGGGGCCGGTACGGAGCCGAAGCACATGTGGAAGAAGTTCTCGGCCAGGCCGAGGGAGGGGTCGGGCTGGATGGGGTCCAGGCCGCGGCGGCGGCGCTGGTCGGCGGCGACCACCGTGGGCAGCTTGGCCAGCAGGGACAGCGACTTGCGGCGGTTGGCCGCCTCGGAGCCGTCGTCCTCGGCCTGGTCCTGGGCGCCGAAGTAGCTCACGGCGGTGCGCAGCACGTCCATCGGGTGGCAGGTCTCGGGCAGCCGCGCGAGCAGTGCCTGTGTGGTGCGGTCCAGCGGACGCAGCGCTCGCTCGCCCGCACAGAAGTCGCGCAGCCGCTGCGGCCCGGGCAGTTCGCCGTACCACAGCAGGTGGGCGACCTCCTCGAAGGAGCAGCGGGCCGCCAGGTCCTGCACCGGATAGCCGCGGTAGGTCAGCGAGTTGGTCTCCTCGATGACGGTGGAGATGCCGGTGGTGTCGACGACCACGCCGTTCAGGCCGCGGTGCACCTCGGGGGAGAGGGTGGTCATGGTGGTGACCTCCAGATCAGTGGCCGGTTCAGTCGCCGGGCGGGAGGGTGAAGTCGTGCACGCCGGAGTCGAAGGCGCCGTACGCCGGGTAGTCCAGGAGTTCGTAGAGCCGGGAGCGGGTCTGCATGCGGTCCACCAGGGCGGCCTGGGTGCCGTCGGCGAGCAGGGCGCGCAGGCCGTCCTCCACGGCGCCCATGGCCAGCCGCAGCAGGGTGACGGGGTAGATGACGGCGTTGTAGCCCAGGGAGCTGAGCGTGTCGGCGTCCAGCAGCGGGCTCTTGCCGAACTCCGTCATATTGGCGATCAGCGGTACGTCGACGGCCGCCCGGAAGGCCGCGAACTCCTTCTCGTCCGCCAGCGCCTCGGGGAAGATCATGTCGGCGCCGGCGTCCGCGTACGCCTTGGCACGCTGGATCGCCGCGTCCAGCCCGTCCACGCTGCGGGCGTCGGTGCGCGCGCAGAGGACGAAGTCCGGGTCGCGGCGCGCGCTGACGGCGGCCCGGATGCGGCGCACCATCTCCTGGGCGGGCACCACGGCCTTGCCGTCCAGGTGCCCGCAGCGCTTGGGGTTGACCTGGTCCTCCAGGTGGCAGCCGGCCAGGCCCGCGTCCTCCAGAAGCTGGACGGTGCGCGCGGCGTTCATCGGCTCGCCGAAGCCGGTGTCCGCGTCGACGAGGGCGGGCAGGTCGGTGACCCGGGCGATCTGCCCGGCCCGGGAGGCGACTTCGGTGACGCTGGTCAGCCCGATGTCGGGCAGCGCGAGGTCCGCGGAGAGCACGGCTCCGGAGACGTAGACGCCGTCGAAGCCCAGCTCCTGGACGAGGGTCGCGGTCAGCGGGTTGAACGCGCCGGGCATCCGCAGCAGCCGGCCCGAGGCCAGGCCGTCGCGGAAGGCACGCCGCCGCTGCTCGGCGGTGGTGCGGGTGTGCAGCATCAGAACAGCCCCCTCGGGAGCGCCGCGTCCACCGCGGCGAGGGAGGCGTGGTCGACGGCGGGGAAGAGGCCGTCCAGAGCGGCCGTGTCCAGCTCGCCCAGGCGTACGGCGGCGTCCAGGAAACGGTCCTGCGCCGCGCCCTGAACGATTCCTTCGGCCAGCGTGCGGAACTTGGCGGTGTAGCCCTCGCGGCCGAAGGGGCGGGCGCCCTGCGGGTGCGCGTCGGCCACGGCCAGCTCGTCCTCGATCACCGTCCCGTCCTCGAAGGTGATCACCGCCCGGCCGCCGAAGGCCCGCCGCTCGGGGTCGGGGTCGTGATAGCGCTCGGTCCACTTCTCGTCCTGGACGGTACGGATACGGCGCCACAGCTCGACGGTGTCCTGGCGCCGGGCCCGCTCGGGCGCGTAGGAGCGCTCGTGGTGCCAGCTGCCGTCCTGCAGCGCCACGGCGAAGATGTAGGGCACCGAGTGGTCCAGGGTCTCCCGCGCCGCGTGCGGGTCGTACTTCTGCGGGTCGCCGGAGCCCGAGCCGATGACCTGGTGGGTGTGGTGGCTGGTGTGCAGCACGATCTCCCGCACCCGGCCCACCGCCTCGGCGCCCTTGAGCGGCCCGGCCTTCTCGCGCAGCCGCCGGGCCAGGTCGATGACGGCCTGCGCCTGGTACTCGGCCGAGTGCTCCTTGGTGTACGTCTGCAGGATGGCCCGGTGCGGCTCGTCGGCGGCGGGCAGCGCGACGGTGTAGGAGGCGTCGGGGCCGTCCAGCAGCCAGGCGATGACACCGTCCTCGCCCTCGTAGATGGGCGAGGGGGAGGTCTCGCCGCGCATCGCCCGGTCCACCGCCTCGATCGCGGCCTTCCCGGCGAAGGCCGGGGCGTACGCCTTCCAGCTGGAAATCTCGCCCTTGCGGGACTGGCGGGTGGCGGTGGTGGTGTGCACGGCCTGCTGCACCGCCTGGTAGACGGTCTCGGTGGGCAGGCTCAGCAGCGCGCCGATGCCGCAGACCGTGGCCGCGCTCAGGTGCGCGACATGGTCGATGCGGTGCGCGTGCAGACAGATCGCCCGGACCAGGGCGACATGCACCTCGTAGGCGGTGGTGATGCCGCGCAGCAGGTCGGCGCCGGAGCGGCCGGTGTGCTGCGCCACGGCCAGCAGCGGCGGGATGTTGTCGCCGGGGTGGGAGTAGTCGGCGGCCAGGAACGTGTCGTGGTAGTCCAGTTCGCGCACCGCGGTGCCGTTGGCCCAGGCCGCCCACTCCGGGGAGACGCGCACCGCGGGGTCGGTGCCGAAGACCGAGGCACCGGGGGCGGCCAGATGTGGCAGGGCCTGGGCGCGGGCCACCGCCGCGGGGCGCCGGCGCAGCGAGGCCAGCGCGACGGCCGCGTTGTCGATGACGCGGTTGGCGGCCATCTCGGCCGCCGCCGGGTCCACTTCGGCGCTTGTGGCCGCTACGGCCGCCAGTTTCCAGGCCAGTTGGTCCTCGCGCGCCAGCGCATCGGCACTGCGGCTCACACGGACGACATGGTCGATCACTATGGCTCCTTCCAGGGCGTACCCCTCAAGGCTCACCCCGGCAAGGCGCTCGCGTCGACCGTGCCACGCTGCGAAATACCTCCAGCTCAGCGGCGTGAAACTGCGAAAGTTGCGAAAACTGCGGATGCTATCTTCGCAAGCGGCCGAGCAGTTTCGGACCTCGGAAAGGGGGCCGCCATGAGCCGTACACCGGGCCGCAAGATCTACGCCCACGCGCGGCTGCGCAGGCTGCGCCGCGAACACGGCCTCAGCCAGGTGGAGCTGGCCCGCCGCCTGGGCATCTCCACCAGCTACCTCAACCAGATCGAGCACAGCCAGCGCCCGCTGACCGCTCCCGTACTGCTGCGCATCGCCGAAGTCCTGGGCGCCGACCCGGAGTTCTTCTCCGGCGCCGACGAGGGACGGCTGATCACCGACGTACGCGCCACCCTGGGCGACGAGGCCTGCGGCGAGGCGCTGCCCGAGGACGAGATCGCCGAACTCGTCCGCGACCACCCGGCCGCCGCGCGCGCCCTGGTGGCGCTGCACCGCCGCTACCGGGACGCCGCCGAGCAGGCCGCGGCGCTCGCCGGGCCCGGCGAACACGGCGCGGCGGCCCGCTACACCGCCGAACCGCACGACGAGGTACGCGACTTCTTCTACGAGCACCACAACCACTTCGCCGCCCTGGACGCCGCGGCCGAACGCACGGCCCAGGAGATCGGCGTGGTCCCGGGCCGCGCCGCGCACGCCCTCGCCGCCCACCTGGAGCGCCGGCACGGCGTCCAGGTCATCGACGCCCCCTCCGCGGCCCCGCCGGCCGCCGACGCCCGCCGCTACGACCCCGACACCCGGCTGCTGTTCCTGTCCCCGTGGCTCACCGACGGCCAGCGCGCCTTCCAGATGGCCACCCAGCTCGCCGTCCTGGAACAGCACGCCCTGCTGGCCGCCACCGCCGAGGCGGCGGGCCCGCTCCCGCCGCGCTCGGCGGCGCTGGCCCGCATCGGCCTGGCCAACTACTACGCGGGCGCGCTGCTCATGCCGTACACCGCCTTCCAGGCGTGTGCCGAGGAGCTGAACTACGACATCGAACTGCTCCAGTCCCGCTACGGCGTCGGCTTCGAGACCGTCTGCCACCGCCTGAGCACCCTCCAGCGCACCGGCCTGCGCGGCGTGCCCTTCTCCTTCCTGCGGGTGGACCGGGCCGGCAACATCTCCAAGCGCCAGTCCGCCACCGACTTCCACTTCTCCCGCCTCGGCGGCACCTGCCCCCTGTGGACCGTCTACGAGGCCTTCTCCGCGCCCGGCCGCATCCTCACCCAGGTCGCCGAAATGCCGGACGGGCGCACGTACTTCTGGCTGGCGCGCACGGTCACCCGCGGCGGATACGGGCACGGCGCGGCCCGCTCCACCTTCGCCGTCGCCCTGGGCTGCGAACTGCGCCACGCCCACCGCCTGGTCTACTCCCAGGGCATCGCCCTGGACGACCCGCGCGCCGCCACCCCCATCGGTCTGGGCTGCCGCATCTGCGAACGCCGCGACTGCGCCCAGCGCGCCCGGCCGCCCGCCGGCGGCCTGCTCGCCATCGACGAGAACCGCCGTACGTACGTGCCCTACCCGGTGGACGGCGGGCAGGACACGCGCGCACGGCGGTGAGCGCCAGGGGCGGCGCGGCTCGGGTGAGGACCAGGAGCGGCGCGGCTCAGCGGTGGGTGAACTTCGGCTGCCGCTTCTCCACGAACGCCGCCATGCCCTCCTTCTGGTCGGCGGTGGCGAACGTGGCGTGGAAGAGGCGGCGTTCGAAGCGCACACCCTCGGCGAGGGTGGTCTCGAAGGCGCGGTTCACGCTCTCCTTGGCCATCATCGCCACCGGCGCCGACATGGAGGCCACCGTCTCGGCGACCGACAGCGCCTCGGAGGCCAGATCGGCGGCCGGGATCACCCGGGATACCAGACCGGCCCGCTCGGCCTCCTCGGCGTCCATCATCCGCCCGGTCAGGCACAGTTCCATGGCCTTGGCCTTGCCGACGGCCCGGGTCAGCCGCTGCGAGCCGCCGATGCCGGGGATGACCCCGAGCTTGATCTCCGGCTGCCCGAACTTCGCGGTGTCCGAGGCCAGCACGATGTCGCAGAGCATGGCCAGCTCGCAGCCGCCGCCCAGCGCGTAGCCGCAGACCGCCGCCACGGTGGGCGTGCGCAGCTGCGCCAGCCGGTCCCAGGCCGCGAACCAGTCTTCCAGGAAGACGTCCATGTAGGAGTTGGGCTGCATCTCCTTGATGTCGGCGCCCGCGGCGAAGGCCTTCTCGGAGCCGGAGAGCAGGACGCAGCCGATGTCCGGGTCGCGGTCCAGGGCGGTGGCGGCGTCGACGACCTCGCGCATCACCGTCAGGTTGAGGGCGTTGAGGGCCTTGGGCCGGTTGAGGGTGATCAGGCCGACCCGGCCCGTGCGCTCCAGCAGGATGGTCTCGTAGGCGGTCTCGCTCACCGGGTGTCGCTTCCTTCCGTGGCGGGCCGCGCCGAGCGGTCCCGTATCGCTTCGACGATCGCCGAGAAGTCCTTGTCCGCGCCGCCGTTCTCGGTGAACGCGGCGAACAACTCGGCGGCGTGCAGACCCAGTTCGGCCGCCACCCCGCCGGTCTTGACGGCGTTGGCGGCCAGGCCCAGGTCCTTGGACATCAAGGCGGCGGCGAAGCCGGGCCGGTAGTCGTGGTTGGCGGGGCTGGCCGGGACCGGCCCGGGGACCGGGCAGTTGGTGGTCAGCGCCCAGCACTGCCCGGAGGCGGTGGAGGCCACGTCGTACAGCGCCTGGTTGCTCAGCCCCAGCTGCTCGCCCAGGACGAACGCCTCACTGACCGCGATCATCGAGACGCCCAGGATCATGTTGTTGCAGATCTTCGCGGCCTGCCCGGCGCCGGACGGCCCGCAGTGCACGACCTTGCGGCCCATCGCCGACAACACCGGCTCCACCAGCGGGAATTCCTCCGCGCCCGCGCCGACCATGAAGGTCAGCGAGGCCGCCGTGGCACCGACCACACCGCCGGAGACCGGCGCGTCCACCGCGCGGTGCCCGGCCTGGACCGCCGCCTGATGGGCGGCCCGCGCGTCGGCCACGTCGATGGTGGAGCAGTCCACGAACAGCGTGCCGGGCGCCGCGGCCCGCAGCAGTCCCTCTTCGCCCTGATAGCAGTCCAGGACGTGCCGCCCGCTGGGCAGCATCGTGATCACCAGGTCGGCCCCCGACGCCGCCGCGGCGGCCGAGGCCGCCACCCCTACGCCGTCCCGCTCGGCCCGCCGCAGCGCCTGCGGCGCCAGGTCGAAGCCGGTGACCGCGAAGCCGGCCGCGGCCAGGTTGGCGGCCATCGGACCGCCCATGTTGCCCAGCCCGACGAAGCCGATCGTCTTGATCTGCCCGGCCCCGCCCGTCTGCCCGCCCGCCTCGCTCACCGCGACTCCTTCGTCCGTACGGTTGCCCCGAGCCCCAGTTCGTCCGCGCCCAGCGGAGCGAAGAACCGCGCCACGTCCTCGTCGGTGACCGCCTCCAGCCGCGGCGGCGACCAGCGCGGACTGCGGTCCTTGTCGATCACCTGCGCGCGGATGCCCTCCACCAGGTCCGGCGCGGCCAGCGCGGCGCACGAGATGCGGAACTCCTGGTCCAGCGCCCGCTCCAGGGACCCCAGGGCGCGGGCCCGGCGCACCGCGCTGAGCGTCACCTTCAGCGAGGTGGGGGACTTGCCCAGGATCTGCTCGGCGGCCTCCTTGGCCTGCGGGACACCGCTGTCCAGCAGCCGCTGGACGATCTCCTCGACGGTGTTCGCGCTGTAGCAGGCGTCGATCCACTCCCGCTGGGCGGCCAGTTCGCCCTCGGGCGCGGGCCCGGCGACGGCGCGTACCGCCTCCTCGGGCCCGTCCTGCGACAGCGCGCGCAGGAGCTCGGGCAGCCGCTCGGACGGTACGAAGTGGTCGGCGAACCCGCACAGCAGCGCGTCGCCCGCGCCCATCCGGCCCGCGGTCAGGGCGAGATGGATACCCAGCTCACCGGGGGCCTGCGCCAGCAGGTGCGTACCGCCGACGTCGGGGACGAAGCCGATGCCGGTCTCCGGCATGGCCAGGGTGGAGCGCTCGGTGACGATCCGCACGCCGCCGTGGGCCGAGACGCCGATCCCGCCGCCCATCACCACACCGTCCATGACGGCGACATACGGCTTGGGGTAGCGGGCGATCCGGGCGTTGAGGCGGTACTCCGCGCGCCAGAAGTCGCGCGAGGCCGTGCCGTCCCCCTGGGAGGCGTCCTGGTGGATGGCGCGGATGTCACCGCCCGCGCACAGACCGCGCTCCCCGGCCCCGGTGATGACCACCGAGGCCACCTGCTCGTCGTCCTCCCACGCGCTCAGCGCGGCGTCCAGCTGCCGGACCATGTCGTGGGTCAGGGCGTTGAGCGCCCTGGGACGGTTGAGGGTGAGGTGCCCGGCCCGGCCCTCCGTGCGTACCAGTACCGCGCTCTGGTCGTTGTCCGTGCTCATCAGGCCGCTCCGGTCAGTTTGCGCGCGACGATCACGCGCATGATCTCGTTGGTGCCTTCCAGGATCTGGTGCACCCGCAGGTCTCGGACGATCTTCTCCACCCCGTATTCGGACAGATAGCCGTAGCCGCCGTGCAGTTGCAGCGCGCGGTTGGCGACGGTGAACCCGGCGTCGGTGGCGTACCGCTTGGCCATCGCGCACAGCTGGACGGCCTGCGGATCGCCCTCGTCCAGCGCGGCGGCGGCCCGCCACACCAGGGACCTGGCCGCCTCCAGCTCCGTTGCCATGTCGGCCAGTTCGAACTGCAGCGCCTGGGCGCCCAGCAGCGCGGCGCCGAACGCCTCGCGGGAGGCCAGGTAGGCCAGGCCGCTGTCCAGCGCGGCCCGCGCCCCGCCCAGCGAGCAGGCGGCGATGCCCAGGCGCCCGCCGTTCAGGCCGCTCATCGCCATCCTGAAGCCGTCGCCCTCGGCACCGAGCCGGTGCGCGGCCGGCACCCGCACGCCCTCCAGCACGACCTGCCGGGTGGGCTGCGCGTTCCAGCCCATCTTCTTCTCGTTGGGCCCGAACGACAGCCCGGGGGTGTCCCGTTCGACCACGAAGGCGGAGATGCCGCGCGGCCCGTCCTCGCCGGTGCGCGCCATCACGATGTAGACCTGGGAGGTGCCGGCCCCGGAGATGAACTGCTTGACCCCGGTCAGGACATACTCCTCGCCCTCGCGCACCGCCTTGGTGCGCAGCGCCGCCGCGTCCGACCCGGCGCCCGGCTCGGTCAGGCAGTAACTGCCCAGGCTCTCCATCGAGCACAGCTCGGGCAGCCAGCGCGAGCGCTGCTGCTGGTCGCCGTAGCGGTCGATCATCCACGCGACCATGTTGTGGATGGAGAGGTATCCGGCGATGGAGGGACAGCCGGTGGCCAGCGACTCGAAGATCAGCGCGGCGTCCACCCGGGACAGCCCCGAGCCGCCCTCCTCCTCGCGTACATAGATCCCGCCCATGCCCAACTGGGCGGCCTTGCGCAGCACATCGACGGGGAAGTGCTTGTCCTGGTCCCAGGCGACGGCGTGCGGAGCCAGGTGCTCGCGGGCGAAGTCCCGGGCCACCTCGGCGATCGCCTGCTGGTCGGCGCTCAGCTTCATCGCGGCCTCAGCTCATCGTCGGGATGGTGAAGCTCGCGCCCTCCTTGACCCCGGAGGGCCAGCGCGAGGTGACGGTCTTGGTGCGGGTGCAGAAGCGGATCGAGTCCGGGCCGTGCTGGCCCAGGTCGCCGAAGCCGGAGCGCTTCCAGCCGCCGAAGGTGTGGTACGCCACCGGCACCGGGATCGGCACGTTCACGCCGACCATGCCGGTGTTCACCCGCCGGGTGAACTCCCGGGCGGTGTCGCCGTCCCGGGTGAAGATGGCCACGCCGTTGCCGTACGGGTGCTCGCTGGGCAGCCGCAGGGCCTCGTCGAAGTCGGCGGCGCGCACGACCGAGAGCACCGGGCCGAAGATCTCCTCCTGGTAGATGCGCATGTCCGGGGTGACCCGGTCGAAGAGCGAGGCGCCGATGAAGAAGCCGTCCTCGTGCCCGGGGAGGGTGAAACCGCGCCCGTCCACGACGAGTTCGGCGCCTTCCTTCTCGCCGACGCCGATGTAGTCGTGCACCCGCTGCAGCGCGTCCTTGCCCACCAGCGGGCCGAAGTCGGCCGCCTCGTCGTGCGAGGGCCCGATGCGCAGCGCGCCGATCCGCTCCTTGAGCTTGGCCACCAGCGCGTCCGCGGTCCGCTCACCGACCGGTACGGCCACCGAGATCGCCATGCAGCGCTCGCCCGCCGAGCCGTAGCCCGCGCCGATCAACGCGTCCGCCGCCTGGTCCAGATCGGCGTCCGGCATGATCACCATGTGGTTCTTGGCGCCGCCGAAGCACTGGGCGCGCTTGCCGTGCGCGGTGGCCGTGGCGTACACGTACTGCGCGGTCTGGGTGGCGCCGACGAAGCCCAGCGCCGCCACCCGCGGGTCCTCCAGCAGCGTGTCGACCGTCTCCTTGCCGCCGTTGACGACATTGAGCACACCGGCGGGCAGCCCGGCCTCGGCGAACAGCTCGGCCAGCCGCAGCGGTACGGAGGGGTCGCGCTCGGAGGGCTTGAGGATGAAGGCGTTGCCGCAGGCCAGCGCGGGCGCGGCCTGCCACAGCGGAATCATCGCGGGGAAGTTGAACGGGGTGATGCCGGCGATCACGCCCAGCGGCTGGCGCAGCGAGTGGACGTCGATGCCGGTGCCCGCGCTGTCGGTGAACTCGCCCTTGAGCAGGTGCGGGATGCCGGCCGCGAACTCCACGACCTCCAGGCCGCGCTGCAGGTCGCCGTGCGCGTCCGGCACGGTCTTGCCGTGCTCGGAGGAGAGCAGCCGGGCCAGGGAGTCCCGCTCGGACTCCACGAGTTGGAGGAAACGCATCAGGACGCGGGCGCGCTTTTGCGGGTTGAAGGCGGCCCACTCCTCCTGGGCCCGCGCGGCATCGGCGATCACCGCTTCGGTCTCGGCGCGGTTGGCCAGCGGCACCCGGGCCTGGACCTGTCCGGTGTTGGGGTCGAGGACATCGCCGAACGCGCCCGAGGTGCCCGGGACGTGCTCACCTGCGATGAAATGTGTCAGTTCACGGACCATGAAAGGAACCTGCTCCCGATCGGGGTGGAGATCCAGGGATGGGGCGTGCCGGACCGTCAGGGCAGGATCGCTGCCGGGCCCTTCGCAGGGTCACCCGGTGTGCGAACGCTCAGAGGTGCCATGCGTGTCAGCTCCATCCTCGTGGACCACACGGAACACCCCGCGGCCGGTATCCTGACTCCCGGATCAGCACGCGCCTCCCAGCCTTCCCGGCTCCATGCCAGTGGCTCCTGTCCTTGCGAAGACGCACTTCCCGGTCACAGTGGCGGGACCGCGCCGGATTCACACCGGCTTCCCTGCACCGCGGGCCATCTCCTCGAACATATAGTTGGACGTCCTAGTAAGTCCAGGGGTGCCTGCGTTCCTTGGTCAAGTTCCTAGTCTTTGCGGCGGATCGGGTCTTTGTGGCAGGTCGGGGCGGGCGCGCGGCCGCGCGGCGCCCGGACTACCCTCGCCGCATGCGCATCGTCTCCCTGCTGCCCGCCGCCACCGACATCGTCGCCGAACTGGGCCTGGCCGGTGACCTGGTGGGGCGTACCCACGAGTGCGACTGGCCGCCGCGGGCGGTGGAGCGGGTGCCGGTGGTCACCGCGTCCGGCATCGAGGCGGACCGGATGACCAGCAAGGAGATCTCCGACGCGGTGGGCGGCGCCACCCACCGGGGCTCCTCGCTCTACACCCTGGACGTGGCGCGGCTGGCGGAGCTGGCCCCGGACGTGGTGCTGACCCAGGACCTGTGCGAGGTGTGCGCCGTCTCCTACGGCGGGGTCTCGCGGGCGGTGCGCGTCCTGGAGGCGGGGCCGCGGGTGATCAGCCTGGAGCCGCGCACGCTGGAGGAGGTACTGGCGTGCCTGGAACGGGTCGGTGAGGTGCTCGGCGTACCGGAGCGAGCCGCTTCCCGGGTGGCCGCGCTGCGCGCCGGGCTGGCGGCGGTGGAGGCCGCGGTGGCGGACCGGCCCCGGCCCCGGGTGGCGGCGGTGGAGTGGCTGGACCCGCTGTGGCCGGCCGGCCACTGGGTGCCCGAGCAGATCCGGTGGGCGGGCGGCGAGCCGCTGCTGGCCGGGACCGGCGAGCACACCACCCCCATGCACTGGGAGCAACTGCGCGCCGCCCGCCCCGAGGTGATCGTGCTGATGCCGTGCGGCTTCTCCCCCGAGCGCACCGAGGCCGAGCGGGACCTGCTGACGCGCCTGCCGGGCTGGTCCGAGCTGCCCGCCGTACGCGACGGCCGGGTGTGGGTGGCCGACGGCCCCGCGTACTTCAACCGCCCCGGACCACGGGTGGTACGCGGCGCCGAGATCCTGGCCCAGATCCTGCACGGGGTACGGGCGGGCGCCCCGGTCACCGCGGGGGAGGCGCGCCTGTTGCCCGCGCCGTGAAGCCCGCACGGCCCCCTGGTGATCATGGTCGGCGGGCGGTCCGGGGGGGGGGGGGGGGGGGGGGGGGGGGGGGGGGGGGG